>NZ_JAYGHW010000065.1:0-140928 GCF_034932185.1 Spirulina sp. CCNP1310
TGGATAGCCAAGGTCGCGTCATCAACACCTGGGCGGACATCCTGAACCGCGCTAACCTCGGTTTTGAAGTGATGCACGAACGCAACGCCCACAACTTCCCCTTAGATTTGGCTTCTGCTGAGTCTGCGCCTGTGGCTCTGACTGCTCCTGCGATCAACGGTTAAGATTCTGGTTTAACAACCAATCTATAACTGAATAAAGCCCCCTCATCACGAGGGGGCTTTATTTTATAAAGCAAGAAAACGAACACGGTGAATTTACTACCCTATTCCGAAAATGCTGTAGTTGACATTCGCAAACTTCGAGACTACTGCCTTAACCAAAATCATGATGATGGTAAGCACAAAGCCCGTTTATTTTCTGCTATTTTAGGGATGACTGATGCTGACGCTGAAGAGCTACGCAAAATTCTTCTCAAAATTGTGAAAACCCAAGTGGCTCATCCAGGACGGCAAGATGCATATGGGCAACGTTACACTATAGATTTCACGCTTGAATGGCAAAATAGAACTGCAATCGTTCGGAGTGGCTGGATTATTGAAAATAATTCTGATATTCCAAGATTAACAACTTGCTATCCTCTGTAGCTTTTGAAGGTGATATAAAATGAAAATGAATACAGTCAAGTTACTTGATGTAGTCGCTCTGGTTGTTGATCTCCCCCAGTACAATTTGTGTCAGGGGCAGGTGGGGACGGTTGTTGAAATTTTGGCTAGTGGGACGGCATTTGAAGTTGAGTTTAGCGATCGCACCGGCCGTACCTATGAGTCTCTTGGGCTATGTCCAGAACAAATTATGGTGTTACATTTTGAGCCAATTGCTCCCAGTTCAACAACTGTAATGGTTACAGCATAGGCGGGAGAAGAATTCAATTGGAGCATATTTCTGGAAGCCGCTCAAGCGAACCATCAAGCCAAAAGCTTTAATGGGTAAGGTTTCTATGCCGACTATAAAGTTTTGTATATGATGTGTCTAATAGTTTGGGACACCTCGATATTTATATGCTAGATTCATCTTTGAGTTTGGCTGTGAAAGAAATTTAATTTCCATAACCTTCAAGTAGATCGACTGCTTAAGGAGATTGCTATAAAGGAAAAAACTACTTTACTGATTTATAAGTTTTAAGGAGATCTGTGGGCGAAGAACTGTGGCGGCTCAGTAAGCGTCGAAAAGCACTCAATCAACTACACGAAATTGAAGAACGCCAAAATACTACGCTTGTCGTTCACTATTCGTGTGAAAGTTTTTATGACAGATCTGATGGTTCAACACCAAGAATCACGTCAATTGCTGTCCATAACTTTACATCAGGTCAAACCGAATCTTTTTCAATTCATAAAATTGCTGAGTTAGATAATCTTCTAAATACAGAAATTGTTGATAGGTACAATCATCTTGAGCGTCGGATGCTTGACGAATTTTTTGATTTTCTGAAAATGAACGAAAAATACACTTGGGTTCATTGGAATATGAGGGATATTAATTATGGTTTTCAAGCCATTGAGCATAGATATCGGGTACTAGGTGGTAATCCAATACGTTTGCCTGAAGAGCGGAAGTTTGATTTAGCTCGCGCTCTTATGAATGTTTATGGCAAAAACTATATAGGCCATCCTCGACTGGAAAGTCTTACAAAGAAGAATAAAATTTCTGATATTGGATATCTGAATGGGCCAGATGAAGCAATTGCATTTGAAGCTAGGGAGTTTGTGAAACTTCATCAATCAACACTTCGTAAGGTTAATGTCATTGCAAACATTCTTGAACAAACACTGGAAGGAAATTTAAAAACAGATGCCAAGTGGTATCAGGTTTATGGATTTCATCCAAAGGCTTTGTTAGAAATTATCACTGAGCATTGGTGTTGGAGCTTAGCTGGTGTGATTGCCACAATTATCACAATTCTGACTGTTTTTCGATAAACTGTCTGAAAATTTAGTCGGGCGGATTCCCGGAAGCTTTTGTTTCGTGCTGACTTCAAGATAATTTACAGTCGCCTAATCAAATTTTTTAGGTACTTGTTACCGCTTACAGTGACAGGCGATCGCCCTCCTGCATCACCACCTAACGTCCTCATAGATCTGTGCCATCGTGAGTTGCAGATCTACAGACTCTAGATACAGATCATCATCTGCATTCAACAGTTCCACTGTCCAATAACCTGAAGCTTGGCGACGATAGACTTCAACCTTGATGCAATCCTGGGAGACCAATACATATTCCTGTAAACTTTCCAAGTTTTGATAGTGCATCAGTTTTTCACGCCGATCCGTTGCCTCAGTCGTTTTAGAAAGAACCTCAATAATTAACGTCGGTTGCGTTTTGAAATATTCCTCATTGTCTTCCGGGTGACAGGTGACAAGGAGATCCGGGTAGTAAAAAATGTCATTCTTCACCCTCACCTTCATGTCCGACATGAACGTGCGGCAACCAGTCCCCCGCAAATGGGGCCGGAGTTGGGCAAAGAGATTACCCGCAATCAGGTTGTGGGCTTCGCTCGCTCCGGCCATGGCGAACACATAACCGCTAACATATTCATGGCGGATGCTGCTGGCTGCTTCAGCTTCCAGATAGTCCGCCACGGTCAACAACCAGAGAGGCGATCGCATCGGTCTTACTCCAAAATCCAAGGGGGTCTTAACCCTACTCTAAAGCAATGGGCAGCGATCGCCCCGCCCCACTGATGGCGAAAACCCTACCCGATCTAGGGGGATAATCCCTAATCTGAGTCAGAGCCACAACCCTTTAGAATAAAAAAATCATGACAGTTTAAATCAAGCTCCTATGCAACCCACCAATCCTAATCAATTTACCGAAAAAGCTTGGGCTGCGATCGTCAAAACCCCCGAAATTACCAAGCAAAATCGCCAGCAGCAGCTTGAAAGTGAACACCTATTAAAAGCCCTATTGGAGGATAACGGCCTAGCCAGCAGTATTTTTAGCAAGGCTGGGGCGAGTGTGCAAACCCTGCGCGATCGCACCGACGAATTTATCAACCGTCAGCCCAAACTTAACCAAGTCAGCGACTCCGTTTATCTGGGCCGCAGCCTTGATACGCTCCTGGATCGGGCTGAGGCACACCGCAAAAAGTTCGAGGATGAATATATCTCCATTGAGCATCTGGTTTTAGGCTATGCTCAGGATGACCGCTTTGGTCGTGGCCTTCTGCAAGAAATTGGTCTCAACGAAGCCAAATTACTAGAAATCATTAAAAGTATTCGAGGCAATCAAAAAGTGACAGATCAGAACCCAGAAGGTAAATATGATTCTTTGGAAAAATATGGGCGGGAGCTAACAGAATTGGCTCGGGCCGGAAAACTTGATCCCGTCATTGGCCGGGATGATGAAATCCGCCGCACGATTCAAATTCTTTCCCGCCGTACCAAAAATAACCCCGTTTTAATTGGGGAGCCGGGGGTGGGAAAAACCGCCATTGTTGAAGGATTGGCCCAGCGAATTGTCAGCCGTGATGTGCCAGATTCTCTCAAAGATCGGAAAGTGGTTGCCCTGGATATGGGGGCCTTAATTGCGGGGGCAAAATATCGGGGGGAATTTGAAGAACGCCTGAAAGCCGTATTGAAAGAAGTGACAGAATCCAATGGGCAAATTGTTTTATTTATTGATGAAATTCACACCGTAGTTGGGGCGGGAGCCACCCAAGGGGCGATGGATGCGGGGAATTTATTAAAACCGATGTTAGCGCGGGGCGAACTACGCTGCATTGGGGCTACAACTCTGGATGAATATCGTAAATATATTGAAAAAGATGCGGCGTTAGAGCGGCGATTTCAATCGGTGATGGTGAATGAACCGACGGAAATTGATACGATTTCAATCCTAAGGGGTTTAAAGGAACGTTATGAGGTTCACCATGGGGTGAAAATTGCTGATAATGCTCTGGTTGCGGCGGCAACCCTTTCTAATCGGTATATTAGCGATCGCTTCCTTCCCGATAAAGCCATTGATTTAGTCGATGAAGCAGCGGCAAAGTTAAAAATGGAAATCACTTCTAAGCCGGAAGAACTGGACGAAGTGGATCGCAAAGTGTTGCAATTGGAGATGGAGAAACTTTCCTTGCAAAAAGAAGCGGATCAAATGTCTCAAGAGCGGCTGAAAATTTTAGAAAAGGAATTAGCAAACTTTAAAGAGGAGCAATCTCGCCTTAATGCCCAATGGAATTCTGAAAAAGCGGTGATTGATCAACTGCAAACCATTAAGGAAACCATTGATCATGTCAATGTCGAAATTCAACAGGCTCAACGGGATTATGATTATAACCGAGCGGCGGAATTGCAATATGGCAAGCTGACGGATTTGCAGCGACAGGCGAAGGAAGTGGAGCAAAAGTTAGCGGAGATTCAAACCACGGGTAAATCTCTCTTGCGGGAGGAGGTTTTAGAGTCGGATATTGCCGAAATTATTTCTAAATGGACAGGGATTCCGGTGAGTAAATTGGTGGAATCAGAAAAAGAAAAACTCCTCCATTTAGAGGATGAACTTCATGAACGGGTGGTGGGTCAAGATGAGGCCGTGACGGCGGTAGCGGATGCAATTCAGCGATCGCGTGCGGGTTTGGCCGATCCCAACCGACCCATTGCTAGCTTTATTTTTCTCGGGCCCACAGGGGTAGGAAAAACCGAATTAGCCAAGGCACTTGCCCGTAATTTGTTTGATACAGAAGCGGCGATGGTGCGGATTGATATGTCGGAATATATGGAAAAACATAGTGTTTCCCGCTTAATGGGCGCACCTCCGGGCTATGTGGGCTATGAGCAGGGGGGGCAACTGACGGAAGCGATTCGCCGCCGTCCCTATTCGGTGATTCTGTTCGATGAAATTGAAAAGGCCCATGGTGATGTGTTTAACGTCATGTTGCAAATTCTCGATGATGGTCGCCTCACCGATGCCCAAGGGCGGACGGTGGATTTCAAAAACACGATCATCATTATGACGAGTAATATTGGCTCGCAATTTATTCTTGAATTTGCCTTTGATGAAAGTGAGGCGCAGTATGAGGCGATGCGGAGCCGGGTGATGGATGCGATGCGGTCTAGTTTCCGTCCGGAATTTCTCAACCGAGTGGATGAAATTATCATTTTCCGCAACTTGATTAAGGCGCAATTGCGGAAAATTGTGCAGTTGCAAACGGAGCGGCTCAATCAACGGTTAGAGGAGCAAAAGTTAGGTTTACAATTGAGTGAGGAGGCGTTAGATTATTTGGCCGATAAGGGTTATGATCCCGTTTATGGGGCGCGGCCCTTGAAGCGGGCGGTACAGCGGTATTTGGAGACGGCGATCGCCAAGGAAATCCTGCGGGGTCGTTATCAACCGGGCGATCGCATTGATGTGGCCGTGGAAGGGGATCATTTGGTGTTTAAACAACTGCCGTCGGCGTTGCTGAAGTTGTAGACGGCAGAGAGGGGCGAAAAATTTTTCGCCCCTACACATCCTCCTCATTGCAAAATCGAAATCTCCGCCATTTGGGGATCGAACACTGCTGATTTTTGCCCCTGGCTCCGGGCGGCAAATGTCAATAAATCTAGCGGCGTTTGCACCACATCGAGAATTTTCCCCCTGAGCAAAGCCGGGGGCAATTCCTTAACCGCCCAACGAGCGAGGCGGTAGCTCAATTCTTGAGCCGTGAGGGAACGCATTAAGGGGACACCGTGCAACTGGTGGAGGTATTGGTTCGACCGGCCATAGCGTCGCCATTGGCTTTGTAATTCTTTGAGCGTGCGGCGGTGGCGGTGCTGAACGATCGCCTCCGGCACAAACTGCCAACCACAGCCGGTTTCCCGCAAAATTCGCCAACAGAGATCCGCATCGCCTCCGGTGGTGAGGTGGGGACGAAATAAACCTGTGGTGGTGAGGAGCGATCGCCGCACCGCTAAATTCGCCGTCTGGCCGTAGGGGCAAAAGGGATGATTGAGGGTGTGGCGTTGGGAGAGGGTGGTTTTGCGTTCGGCGTAGCGTTCTAAGAGGCTATCCCCTGGTAAGGCGACGACTTCGCCAACGCTGAGGCCGAGGCTTTGATCCGCAAAAGGGGCAACGAGGCGAGTGAGCCAATCAGGGACAGGGCGACAGTCGGCATCGGTGAAGGCGAGGATTTCCCCCCTTGCGGCAAGAATGCCCGTATTGCGGGCGGCATAGGAACTTTGGATCGTGGCTTCGAGGAGCGATCGCCCCTGCAACCCTTTCACCCCCCAAGATTCCACCGCAGCGTTCAACAAAACAGGAGTCTGATCCTGGCTGTGGTTATCCACCAGCAAATATTCTACCTGTGTCCTGGGATAGGTTTGCTGCTCCACACAGGACAGCAGATCCGGTAGATCCGCCGCCCCGTTATAAATGGGAACAATCACCGAAACGGTGGGGGAATAGGGTGAAAGATTTGGACTCTTCACCCCGCCTTAAACCAAGCTGTAGAGCAATCCCCCCACAAGCTGCACCAAAAACTGTCCCAAAAACGAAAGGGCAAAGAAGGCCAGCATCGGAGAAATATCTAATCCCCCCAAGGGTGGGATCAAGGAGCGAAACACATTTAAATAGGGGTCAGTAATCGGGCTGAGAGCACTGATCCCCTGTTGCGCCCAACCGGCCCCTTGGAACCAGGTGAGTAAAACGCGGATTAATAAAATAACCGTGTAGAGGTTAAGAAAGTTTTGTAGGCCAACGACCAAAACTCTAACAACATCAGCATCCATAGGGCAATTTCCTACTGAAATAACGACTTTCTTTGCATTGTACAAGTTGAGGCTGAGTTATGGCTCTGGCGAGGAACCATTCACAGAACCAAGCTGCTCCCGCACATCGTCGATCGCCAGGTTCAACTGGGCGATTTTGCTCTCTAAGCTGCGCCGGGCCCCCTCAATGCTCTCTTCCGTGGGTTCTTGGCCTTCTAATTCTTCGCTGGCGGCGTGGGGCGATCGCCTCGAAGCCGCCAACGCCCCCACAATCCCCCCCACAGCACCGCCAATCAAGGCCCCCAGTAGGAAACCGCTGCCAAATCCATCCCGTTGACTCATGATTTAAAATCCCCTTAAAATTGGCTTCAATCTGGGATTATTTTAAGTCCCGAAGGCGCGATCGCCCGCATCCCCCAAACCCGGCACAATATAGCCGTGGTCATTTAACCCCTCATCAATCATCGCTGTATACACCGTGAGGCTGGGATAGGCCGCGCTCAACTGCTGCAAAGCAGGGGGAGCCGCCACCACGCATTCAATGCGCACATTGGCAGGATCAACACCCCGACTCACCACTTCCGCCATCGCCGTCATGATTGATCCCCCCGTGGCTAACATCGGATCAAGAATCAAGACCCGCGTATCAGGAGCCAATTGGGGCGGTAATTTATTCAAATAACAACTATTATCCAGGGTTTCCTCATTGCGGACTAAGCCCAGATGGTAGGTGGAGGCCAGAGGCAGAAGGGTTTGCGCCCCATCCAAGAGGGCCAGGCCCGCCCGCAAAATGGGAACGAGGGCAATGGGAACCATGGGATCGATCAGCGTGGCGGGGGCTTCAGCCAAGGGAGTTGTCACCGTTGTTTCTCCCGTGGGGAGCCAATGGCGGCTGACTTCGTAGGTAAGCCAGCGGCCCAACTCCGTCATCGCACTTTTGAACAACACTGAGGGGGTATCGCGATCGCGGGCCACCCCCAACCAATGCTTAATCAGGGGGTGATCCGGGACGTAAACGCGCAATTGTAGGGTCATGGGGGTTTGATGAGGACTACCAACCCTTTAGCATACTGCTTTTTTCCCCAGCAAAACTAGAGCCGTTTCCCCTGATCAACGGGAGAGGCAGAGAGGGATTTTTGAGGAGGATGGGCGGCGATCGCCCGATCCGCCCGCATCGCTTCCCCCACCGTCACATTCAACTGACTCCCCACCAAAATCACCAAGGATGTTAACTGCAACCACAGTAGCAAGACCATCACCGTCCCCACCGCTCCATAGACCCGGTTATAGGCCCCGAAATTATTCACATAGAGGCGAAATAACCAAGAAATCCCCAGCCAAGACAGCGCCGCCAACACCGCACCGGGCAACAGCGGCGTACCTCGATGCCAACGACTCGGCCCCAAACGGTAAAGCAGCACAAAAGCAATCACCACTAACCCCATCACAAAAGGAAGGTTGAGAGTTCGCCACAGCCGCAAGAGTAAAAAAGTACCCTCTTTCACCCGATAGATGGGGAAAGTTTCCAGGATGTTCAACGTAGCAGCAATCAGTTGGTTGCCGATCAGGATGAAGAAGGCGGCGATCGCCAACAGCAAAATACTCGCGATCGTCAACAGCATCGCCACCCCCCGCGCCTGCCAAAAAGGCCGACGCAAACGGCGGGGAATGCGATGAATCTGATCAAAGGCATTCATGGCGGTACAGAGGGCCGAGGAGGCAATCCACACCGCCACGATAAAACTGATCGAAAACAAACCGCCATTCTTGCGCCCTGTAATTTCCGTGACAAAATTCCCCAACAATTGCCACATCAAATCAGGGATCACAATCCGCAAACTATAGGCCGCATCCCGCAACACCGCATAAAGTGAAGCATCATCCACCTGGACAAACGGGTTGAGGATATCGCGCAACAGCGTTTGCAAAGACTCCTCAAACAACCCGACCGCCGTCAGTAGGGCTAAAATTGCCGGGAAGAGGGCCAAGATCGAACCATAGGCCATTTCCGTTGCCAAACCATTGAGGCGCTGTTGAATCACCCGCTCAAGGGTTTGGCGCAGAACTGGCCCACGGAGATAGGTAAAAAATAGAATCCAAGGGGGCAAAGCCATTGGAAGCGGTGTTATTCCTCTGTGGCAGGTTCAGCGGCTTCCGTCGGTTGGGCCTGTCGTTGCTGCATGGCTTCCTGTTGACGACGACGAAAATCTTCCGTCGCCTTGTCCAGGTTGCGGCTATTAGATTCAAAATCAAAGGGAGTATTGATTTGGCGCGAGCGATGGATCAAATCCATCGGATTGAAAACGCCATCCCCGAAGACGGGATCCCGCTCGTTGGTAGGGAAGGGGTCGGTGGGGGATTGAGTCTGCGCCCAAGTGGGTGCGGCGGCGGCGGCGAGGATGAGGGTGGCGAGGGCGAAGGGAGAGATCAGTGTTTTGAGGTTCATGACGGTTTCGGGGGCGATCGCAATAGCCCCTATTCTAACAGAGGAATCTGATCTGCCGTCTCACCCCTAGGGTTGAGCGATCGCCCCGAAGCAAGGCGAGCAGACCTTTTCAAGTAGATCCGCAGGGGAACGAGTTTGGATTACGGTTCTGTGTTATCCTAGCGAGAAGAAATTAGGTTCGGTAGATTCAATGCTTTTTGGCTCGACAGATGTATCTCCGACATTTAGTTTCTCGAATGGATCGTTTGATTGTGTTGGAGATACCCATGTCAATTTATGTTGGTAATCTTGCCTATACTGTGACGCAAGAGCAACTTCAAGAAGTGTTTTCCGATTATGGTGAGGTGAAGCGCGTTTCACTGCCAATGGATCGCGAAACTGGTCGCCCCCGTGGCTTTGGTTTTGTAGAAATGGCTGAAGATGCCCAGGAAGACAAAGCCATTGAAGAATTAGACGGTGCGGAATGGATGGGGCGCGTCCTTAAGGTCAATAAGGCTCGTCCAAAGGAAACCAACAAGCGTTATTAATTCAACCTGGGGATCAATGCCCCTTTAGTGATATAAATAAAGGCTTGGATTGGGTAGTACGCTACCCCTGACCCGTTGGCAACGGGTCTTTTTGATTGTACAGTGGTAATTAAACCCGTAGGAGGATAGCGAATGACTCAGGTGACAGTGGGAGAAAACGAAGGCATTGAATCAGCCTTACGCCGGTTCCGAAGAGAAGTATCGAAGGCTGGCATTTTTGCAGATATGAAGCGTCTGCGCCATTTTGAAACGCCACAGGAAAAGAAAAAACGTAAGGCGATCGCCCGACGACGGAAAAAGCGGTTCAGCTAAACGCAACAGGTTTCCATTGCGCCACACCACCCAGCCAGGGGCATGAAGCGGTTCATGCCCCTGGCGCTTCTCTGGGGATGGCCAAATCCTTAACTATTCCGCGAGTTCGGTGTTGAACTCGTTATAGGAGCGCCGCTGAAAATCCTTCGTGGTTTTCGCCGGGAGATCAAAAATATCCCGAAACACCTGATCGAGGGTTTCGTAGGCAACTGTCCCCGTTTGATCAAAGCGCACCTGACCTGTTCCATCCAAAATCACCGTTTGGGGTACACCTTCATGGTAGTAGTAGGCGGGATCCAGGGGTGTAGGTGTTATTTCAGGATTGAGGGCATCGACGCTGATCGGTAAAAATGAGGTGCGTCGGCCATAGAACTCTTGAAGTCGCGAGACGACGATCGCAAACTGCTTGCAGTCTTGGCTGTCATCGACATAGAAAGTTAGCATCGTTGGCCGGCCTTGGCCCAAAGCCTGGGCCAGGGTTTCCTTCACCGGGACGAGGGAGCCATTGCCCGCATAAAGGACAAAAATGTTGCCGTCGTAGCGGTCATCATTGATCCCCGCCATAGCGGTAGGTGAGAGGCCAAACCAGCACAGGAGGCTGATCAGCACCACCAGCGCCGGCCGGAGGGCCAGCATCAGGAGCGATCGCCCCATGGATTGGAAAAATAGAGACACGTTGATATATCCTCAGATAGTTGGAGTTCTGCTTGTATGATGAGGGCACTGGCCCCTTGGCTCGCAACTCCCAGTTTGAGCAGGGCATTTGTCGCACAGTGCTGAACAACACAGTAAGATAACTTAATATCATCAAGGGTGGACTAAACTCAATGCCCTACCATATTGCATGAGGAGTAGTTATGGCAGAACTGAATAAACAAGATATGCGCGATCGACTTGGCAATGTTGAGCAGATCCGAGAAATCCTTTTTGGTACTCAACTGCGCGATTACGAGCAACGCATCGAAAAACTCGAAGCGGACTCAGCGGCGATGAATCAGGAATTGCGCGATCGCCTCGATCAGATGCAAAGCACCCTATCGGGAGAACTCAAAGGGATTGCTGATTCCTTAGAAAAAAAACTAAAGTACCTTAGTTTAACCACCCACGACGAAACCACCAAGCTATGGCAAAAACTCGAACAAACCAGCCAAAAAAACTACAACATTCTCGAAACCCTCAATAAAACCTTCACCTCGAAAACCGCCAGCCTGCGGGAAGAACTCACCCAAACCCAAGAACAATTTCAAACCGAAAGCCAAACGTTAAAAGTTAAAATCTTTGAAGAACTCGAAAAGTGTTTTTCAACCCTGCGGGATGCCAAAGTTTCCCGCGTTGATCTCGCAGAAGTTTTGTTTGAGCTTTGTATCAAAGTGAAGGGTACAGAATTTGTCCCCGATCTCAAAGAAGCCATGGAAAATCATCTGCAAACGGATTTTCTTTTACCGGAGGAAGAACGCCCTCCGATCAAACAAACTTCTCAATCATCCGGCATAATGTAGGAGGTCCCCCCTTAACCGTATTTCTTCTTGACCCTGTGATCATTCCACCCGTTAACCCGATGCCCATTGCTCCATTGTGATCACATTGGTTTTAGGAGGATGGGAAGGGCTGGAAAACCACATCGGGCGGGCCGGGAAATCAAAACCTTATTTTTCTGCACAAAGGCAGTTATGCCTGTTTCCCCAGACGATTCCACTGCTCCTGCTCTGTCTCAGCACAGCACGATCTCAACGGTGACTGAATCACCCCACAGCAACGACTTTGCCCTGGGGGAATTGTTTCAGTTTCTGACCGAAAAGGATGTGCGTCCCCAGGGCCATCCTGTGGCTCCTGCTGCTGCGCGTAATGGTGCGAAATCTGCCCTCACCACGGATGAGGCAGGGGAACGCCTACGGCAACTCCTGCTGGATTTACTCGATATTGAAGCCCAACAAGCCCGGGCAAATCCAGATACTCCGGAAGAAGAACAGGTTTGGCAATTACGGCTGCGACAATTAGAGCACCAATGTCGTGATCCTCGCGTCATGGGTCAGGTGATTTTTCCGGTTTTTGCGGTTTTATTGCAGAAAAAGATTGCCCAATCCCCTGAAGAAATTATTCCGGCCTTGGCGTTAATTATTGATCGGGTGATTGAAACTCGCAGCCAAGGCGATCGCACCGCTCTGAGTAAAGTCCTCGCCACGGCGATTCCTGGGGCGATTTCCAAACAATTGGGGGAGGCCCCCAACGAGGTGATCCAAGCCATTGCCCCCGCTATGGGCAAAGCCATCACCGAGCAAGTCCGCCTCGATCGCGATGCCATGGTGGACGCACTCTATCCCGTGATTGGCAACACCATTTCCAAATACATGGGGGAGGTGGTCAGCCAGATCAATACCAGAGTCGAGCAGACCTTGAGCATCCAGGGGATTATGCGTCGGTTTTCCCTCCGATGGCAGGGGATTTCCGATGCGGAACAGATTTTGCGCGATGCCCTGCCCTTTCGGGTGCAGGCGGTGTTTTTAATCCATAAAAATTCTGGTCTGGTGATTGCTGAAGTTCAGCAGTCCGGCTCCCAAGCCTTGGAAACCGATATGCTCGCCGGGATGCTCACCGCCATCCGTAGTTTTGCCGGGGAATGCTCCACCGACCCCCGCCATCAATCGGAACTAACCAAGATCGACTACGAAGATTTTCAAATCATCATGGAGGTGGCGGGCTATTGCTATATTGCCGCCGTTACCCAGGGCGATCCCCCAACGAATTTTTCAATTAAATTACGGCAAACCCTGAGCGCGATTATCCTCAACCATGGCTATGGGGGGCTGCTGGAGCAGTTTGATGGGGATGCGCGGACGGTTCCCGACTCGATTCCGCAACTGTTAACGGAGTTACTCATTGCACCAACGGTACTGGACAAACCGAAGGTACGACGGCGACCCCTGCCGGTGGGGCTTTTGATTTTACTGATTCTGTTGGGGATTCCTTTGGGGTGGGTTTACTATCGCCATTGGCAAAAACAACAGGTCATTTTGGCGGTGGATGAGGCGATCGCTGCCACTCCCAACCTAGCCCTCTATGCCATTCGCCCCCAAATTGAAGGGGGAACCCTGATCCTGAACGGGAAAGTGCCTAGCCCTGACCTGCGGGAGGAGGCGGGGATAGTGGCCCTTGATGTTGCCCCAGATTTGGTGCTGGACAATCAACTATTAACGGTGGTGGCTCCCCCCAACCCAGAGGCGATCGCCGCTGAAGCCCAACGCCTCACCCAAAGTTTTGGCCAAATGTTAGGGGCGATGCTCACAAGCCGCTATGATCGGGTCAATCAGCAATTGATGGTTGAAGGGGGGGCGATCGCCCCCGAACGGATCACGACGCTTACCGAAAGCCTCCGGCAGATCCCCGGCGTGCAATCGGTGGTTTTAACTTTCAGTGGCGACCCCTCCCCCACCGCCCAGCGACTCTACTTCAACACCAATGGGACGATCATTTCCCCCCAGGAGCAGACCCAAAAACTGGAACCCTTGGTGGCTCATTTACAGGCTAACCCCAATATCCGCCTGCAAATCATCGGCCATACTGATACCAGTGGCACCGAGAAAATTAATCGTCAACTGGCCCCGGAGCGGGCCCAAGTGGTGAAAGATGCCTTAGTGCAGTTGGGGATTGATGGCGATCGCCTCGTCACTGCCGGGACGATCGCCCCCCCTCCCCAAGTGACGGAGAGTGATGCACTATGGTTAAGTCGGTGTGTGCGCTTTGAAGTCCTCAATTAAGTCAGGTTATGGTCACAGTTTCTAAGAAAATTTGTATGGTGGGGGATTTTGGCGTGGGAAAAACCAGCCTGATCCGTCGATTCGTGGATCGGGAATTTAGCGATCGCTACCTCTCCACCGTTGGAGTGAAAATTTCCCGCAAAGTCATCCCCCTCACCACCAATGCTGATATTGATGAACTGAAGCTGCTGATTTGGGATTTAGAGGGCCAAACCAAGTTTAAAGCAATCACCCCCACCTATCTCCAGGGTTCTAGCGGTGTGCTGATCGTGGCCGATGTCACCCGGCCAGAGACAATTAGCCACATTGAAGATCATCTGCAACTGTTTTTTGGCGTGAATCCAGCGGGGTGGGTGGCGATCGCCCTCAACAAAACCGACCTCCTCGATAGTGACGAAAAAGCCTATTTACAAAGCACAATTCAGTTTGACCATCCACATCTGCTGGGCCCCTACCTCACCTCCGCCAAAACTGGCGATCATGTGGATGAAATTTTTACTGAACTGGCCACAAATATGTTGTCCTAAACCCGTAAAGTTCATCTCACCTGATTGTTGCAGGATAGTTGGTCATGAATCCTCCTCTTAAACCGCTAATTCCCCATCATTTGGAATATATCATTGCCGATGGTGATTTTTTAATTGTGGAGTTTTCTCCAGGGATTGAAGCAATTCTCCAAGAATCCCTGACCGTTGGGTCTGATCTACGCCGCTTTTTACCCGAATTAGTGGGAAGCGAAGCCGTTGCGCACCAAGTTCTTCAGGGCGAAACCTCACATTTTACGATTAAAGAAATTGCCCATTATGGCCATAACAACCCTAATCATCTCGTTTATATTGACCTCAACCTAGAGCGCCTAGATCAGCAATATTTAATGCTGTTCATCGATGATGTCACCGAAACCGCACTCTTGAGACAATCCCTTGTGCAACGGGTCAATGAAACAGAATTATTGCTCAATGCTCTCAAACGCTCTGAAGACTATAACCGCAAAATCATCACCTCCATGGAGGATGCCCTCCTCACCACCAACCTCTCCGGCAATATTAAAACCGTAAACCCCGCCACCCTAGAACTCTTTGGTTACAGCGAAAGTGAACTCAAAAATCAACCCCTCGCCTTACTATTTCCCGATGGATTGCCCGCCATCCTAGAGCCGCAACATTGGCCAGAAAGCGCCATCCACCAAGACATTGAAGTCAATTGCCAAACGAAGCAAGGGGAAATTCTCACCATTGCTTTTTCCTGTGCGATGATCCAATCCCAAGGCAGTAATTTGCCGGTGGTCATTTATATCGGGCGCAATATCACCGCTCGTAAACGTGCTGAACAAGAAATTAATGCAGCGCTCGCTCAAGAAAAAGAACTCAATGATTTAAAATCCCGCTTCATTGCCATGACCTCCCATGAGTTCAAAAATCCCCTTTCCAGTATTTTAATGTCCGTAGAATTACTAGAAGAACTTTCCCTAACCTGGCATCCGGAAAAGCGGCTCCGTCATCTACAACGCATCCGCCAATGCACAACTCAAATGAATAATTTACTGGAAGATATTCTCATCATTGGTAAGGCCGATACGGGTAAACTAGAGTTTCATCCCCAACCGTTGAACTTAAAACAGTTTTGTCAAGATTTGGTAGAGGAGCTTCAGTTTTTGGCCAGCGAAAGTCATGAAATTGTGCTGGAATATGGAGTATTAACACATCAATATCATCTTGATGAAAAGTTGTTGCGCCATACGTTTGTGAATTTACTCAGTAATGCGGTGAAGTATTCTCCCAAACATCCCCGGGTTGAGTTTCGGGTGGGGGAGGTTGAGCAAACCTTGGTTTTTGAAGTTCAAGACTATGGCATTGGTGTGCCGGAGGAGGATCAGCCCCGCCTGTTTGAAAGTTTTCATCGTTCCCGCAATGTGCAGGAAATTAGCGGTACGGGGTTGGGGTTGTCGATTGTGAAGCGGGCGGTGGAATTACAGGGGGGAATGATTGAGTTTGTCACTGCGTTGAATGTGGGGACGACGTTTACGGTGCGGTTGCCGGTGGGGGGTTAAGCAATGGAGCAGTTAATTATGATGAGTCGCTATCCCATTGCTGGCCAGACGAAAACCCGCTTGATTCCCCGGTTGGGGCCAGAAGGGGCGGCGCAGTTGCAGCAGCAGATGACGGAACATACTTTGGCGACTGTGGCGCGGTTACAGCAATCCCGGCGGGTGAGGGGGGCGATCGCCTTTACCGATGGAGATTTAGCGCAGATGCAGGCCTGGTTGGGGGCGAGTTGGGACTATTGGCCCCAAGGGGAGGGAGATTTAGGCGATCGCATGGCCCGGGCCTTTGCCCACAGTTTTAGCCTTGGGGCCAGCCGAACGGTAATGATTGGCATTGACTGCCCCGACCTCACCCCGGCGCTATTAGCAGCCGCCTTTGACCAATTGGCAACCACTCCCGTTGTTTTCGGCCCTGCTACCGATGGGGGCTATTATCTGATCGGCCTCGCTCAACCCTACCCAGATTTATTTCAGAGCATTACCTGGGGAACGGATCAAGTTTTGGCCCAATCCCGGCAAATTCTCAATACAGCGGCTATGCCCTTTGTGGTGCTGCCGACGTTAACAGATGTGGATTACCCTGAAGATTTGCCGGTGTGGGAAAAATATCAAGGTGATCGATGATGAGCCTATCCTCCCTCCTCTACCTTTCAGCGGGAACCATGCCCTCCCCCGTGGCCAATGAGATCCAAACGGTGAAAATGGCTCAAGCCTTGACTACCCAGGTGGATCATTTTGAATTGATTCTCAGTGGCAACCTGCGATCGCTCCTAGGATTAGAGCCGGATTTTAACCAACGGTTTCAGGATTGGTATGGCATCACCACCCCCTTTAAAATCACCCGCATTCCCGCCCTGACGTGGCGCACGCCTTTCCCCTTTCCACCAGGGGCCTATTCCCCCCGCAAATATCTCCGCTGGGCGGTGGGCTACTGTCGTCGTCAAAACCCGACGGTGGTTTATACCCGCACGCCTTACTTGGTGAAGCCCCTGCTCGCAGCAGGGTTGTCGGTGGTGTTGGAATTCCATGAACCCCTCACGCCCCAGGCGGCAACTTGGTTTCAGCAGCGGCAATTTTTAGGCATTGTGACGTTAGCGCCGGAGTTGCGATCGCAATATCAAACTTTGGGCTTAGAGCCAGACCGGGTTTACATTGCCCCTAGTGGTGTGGATTTAGAGCCTTTTCAAAACCCCATCAGCCTGCTTGAAGCAAGGCAACGGCTCAGTCTGCCCCCCCATCAACCTATTGCCCTCTATGCTGGGAGCCTCTACGACCACAAGGGCATCCCGACGATTTTAGCGGCGGCGGCGCAACTGCCGGATTGCCAGTTTATCCTGGTTGGTGGACAGGGCAATGAGGTGGAGCGGGTGCGATCGCAAGCCCGGCAACAGGGTTTAACCAACCTCCATCTCATCGGTTATCAAACCCAAGGGAAAATTCCCCTCTATCTCTGGGCGGCGGATCTGCTGTTACTCCCCACCAGCAGCCAATGGTTTTTAGCCAGCACCACCTCCCCCTTAAAACTGTTTGAATACATGGCAGCACAACGGCCGATTATTGCCTCGGATTTGCCCAATATTGCCACCGTGTTGCGCGATGGCGAGAATGGTTGCTTAATCCCTCCCGATAATCCCACCGCCTTAGCAGCGGCCATTGAGAAAATCTTAGTCAATCCTGATCACGGTCAAGCCATGGCCATCCAAGCAGCCGAGGATGTCCAAAACTACCGTTGGCAACGGCGGGCCGAGGGGATTCTGGCCTTTATCGAGGGTCAATTAACCCTGTAGGGGCGAAAAATTTTTCGCCCTCCGCCGCAACTGACGCACCATTACCTGCGGAATATCGGCCACAAACCCGATTCGCCTTCCCCCTGCCCATAAAAAAGGAACGTCCGGAGACGTTCCTTTAAAAACTGCTAACGGCAGGGTTCGGCTGGCTCAACCCTGAAGCCGTCGGAAATGGTCGAAAGCTTAAACTTCGTAGGTGGCTTGGCCGGAAAACTTCACCGTGATTGGTTCGGGATTGCTGCCAATGTTGCGGTCTTTTTTGCCGGCAAACTCGCGGCCTTCGTTCACCTTCTCAGGGAACACACCATCGGCGGGGTGCAGGTATTGCAGTTCACCGTTGGGGAAGACGCGATAGATTTTAAAATCTTCAATTTTCGGCTTGAATTTGGTGCGCAGTTGCGTACCCAAGGCCAAACACTGTTCTTTGCGAGCCAAATATAGCAGGTTTTCACCTTCATGCATGATGGCCGCGCCGCCAGTGGGCATTTCAAACACTTGTTCTTTGCCGCTGGTCCAAGTGATCGCGTACTTCTCTTCAGTTTCCGCTTTCGTCAACAGGCCGCCCGTGCTGCCACCAAACTTCGGAGTTTGTCCAGAAAGTGCCTCTGTCATAAACGTCTCTCTAAAGGATGTGATGTTTAGTCGAATGCTATCACTGCAAGTGGAATTCCCCTGTAGATTTGTCAAGAACTGTTACAGTTTTGCCCAAATTCAGGGGCGATCGCCCCTTTTTTTGGCCCCCCAGAGGGGCGATCGCTTCCCCCCGGCAACCCCAGCCCTGAACCGAAGGCCCTATAATAAACCACTGTTAAGAGCAGCATTATGGGGAAATCCAAGTGTTTCACCTCAGTGGTTACGAATATTTTTTAGGCTTTCTGCTGATTGCCAGTTCTGTGCCGATCCTCTCTCTAGTGGCATCGAAAATCCTCAGACCCCGTACCGGCGGCCCAGAGCGGCGCACCACCTATGAATGTGGCATGGAGCCAGTGGGGGGAGCCTGGATTCAATTCAACATTCGCTACTATATGTTCGCCCTCGTCTTCGTCGTCTTCGACGTAGAAACGGTTTTTCTCTACCCTTGGGCGGTGGCTTTCAGTCAATTGGGGCTACTGGCCTTCATTGAAGCCCTGATTTTTATTGCAATTTTAGTCGTTGCCCTAGTCTATGCCTGGCGTAAAGGAGCCTTAGAGTGGTCATGAGTTCTACCCCATCCTCCCCTGAAACAATTCTCAACCCCGTCGCTGTCCCCAGCGTCACCCAAGATCTATCCGAAAACGTCGTCCTCACCACTGTAGACGACCTCTATAACTGGGCGAGACTCTCCAGTCTTTGGCCCCTCCTCTATGGAACCGCCTGCTGTTTCATTGAGTTTGCGGCGATGATCGGCTCTCGTTTTGACTTCGACCGTTTTGGCCTTGTACCCCGCTCCAGCCCCCGCCAAGCGGATCTCTTAATCACCGCTGGCACGATCACGATGAAAATGGCCCCGGCTTTGGTGCGCCTCTATGAGCAAATGCCCGATCCCAAATATGTGATCGCCATGGGGGCCTGCACGATTACCGGCGGGATGTTTAGCGTTGATTCCCCCAGTGCGGTGCGGGGTGTGGATAAGTTGATTCCGGTGGATGTTTATATTCCCGGTTGTCCTCCCCGGCCGGAGGCGATTATGGACGCGATTATCAAGCTACGGAAAAAGGTAGCGAACGAATCGATCCAAGAGCGGGCCACGGTGCAGGAACAACAACATGAATACTATTGCACCACCCACAATATGAAAGTGGTGGAGCCGATTTTAACGGGGGAATATTTGCGATCGCCCGACCGCCAAACCCCCGCCCAGCAACTCACCGAAGCCTACGGGCTACCCATCGCCCCCACCCGTGCAACCACCCAGGAGGAAGTCAACCGTGGCTGAAGCAACCCCCGAACAAACCCCCGAAACGGAATCGACGGCCCTCGTCGCCGGCCCCGTTTCCACTTGGCTCACTGAAAACGGCTTTGAGCATGACCTGCTCGAACGGGATCATCTGGGCGTTGAACTGCTGAAAGTTGATGCTCAGGTGTTGCTGCCCATCTGTACCGCTTTGCGGGCCTATGGGTTTAACTATCTCCAATGTCAGGGGGGCTATGATTTAGGCCCCGGTAAGGAGTTGGTCAGTTTTTACCATTTGGTGAAGGTGCGCGATAATGCCGACAGCACTGAAGAGGTGCGGGTCAAGGTGTTTGTCCCCCGTGATAACCCTCATATTCCCTCGGTCTATTGGATCTGGCGGGCGGCGGATTGGCAGGAGCGGGAAACCTACGATATGTATGGCATCATCTACGATGGCCATCCCAATTTAAAACGGCTCCTGATGCCGGAGGATTGGATCGGCTGGCCCCTGCGGAAGGATTACATTTCCCCGGATTTCTACGAACTCCAGGATGCCTATTAGCTCCCCCCTCTCCTCGTTACTTGGCTCTGCCCAGTAACGTCCCCCGGAGGCTCCGCCTCCATAACCGGCGGCAGAGCCGCCCAACGCCCGCGCCATGGCAGAGCCATGGCACGAGTTAACAGGGAACGATGGGATTTGTGGGGGAGGAATAGCCATGAGTCGATGGGCTTGGGCGGTGCTGTTGAGCGCCTATGTGTTGGGAGTATTGGCGGGGAATATGGGTGCTGTCCTGGGGGTGGGAGCTTTGGGCTTGCTCACCGCTGGGGGACTGTTGGCCTGGCAAATGCCCCAACGGTGGCGGGCCGGCCCCCATGGGCGCGTTTGGTTAGCGGCGGGACTGGTGGGGGCGATCGCCCTCCTCTATACCCATCTCCTCCAACCCCAACCCGGCCCCCAAGATATTAGCCATACCCTCCCCCGCATGGCAGGGGAAGAGGTGATCCTCGCGGGCCAAATTCTCGAACCCCCTCGCCTCACCCGTAAACAGCGCACGCGCCTTATCCTTGGGGTCGAACAACTCAACAATAATGCTCAAATTCGCGGCAAAGTTTACGCGACTCTTCCCCTCCTCCACGGGACGGGCCTAGTGCCGGGGCAACGGGTGCAATTACAAGGCCGCCTCTATGATCCCCCTCGGGCCAGCACACCGGGGGGCTTTGATTTTCGGGAATTTTTAGCACGGCAGGGGATTTTTGCCGGTTTTAGTGGCGAGTTGGCGGCGGAACCGACGGAGCGACCGGGGGGATTGTGGCAGGCGCGGGAGCGGATTGTGCGGGCCTTTGTGGACGGGTTAGGCAGTCCCAAGGGGGTATTGGTGGCGGGGATGGTGTTAGGGCGTAAAGCGGTGGATTTAGCCATTGATGTCCAAACCCAATTTATCCAGGTGGGGTTAGCCCATACCCTAGCAGCTTCGGGGTTTCATGTGACGACGTTGCTAGGGGTAGTATCGGCAGTGACGCGATTTTTGCCCCCTCGGGTGCAGATGGCGGTGGGCGTGACGACGTTGGCGGTGTATGTGGGGTTAACGGGGCTACAGGCGGCGGTGGTGCGGGCGGCGGTGATGGGGGTGGTGGCGTTGAGTACGTTGGTGTGGAAGCGGCGGGTGCGATCGCTCGGTCTGATCCTCGTCACCGCCACCGTATTATTGCTGTTTAATCCCCGCTGGCTCGCGGATGTGGGGTTTCAACTCAGTTTTATGGCCACTGTGGGGCTGATTACCGCTACGCCTTGGGTGATGGCGCGGTTGACGTTTTTGCCCAGTTACTTAGCGACGGTGATTGCGGTTCCCATTGCGGCGATGGTGTGGACGCTGCCCCTGTTGGTTTATCATTTCAAAACGCTATCGCTCTATAACGTCGTGGTGAGTATTGTCACCACGCCTTTGATTACGGTGATTAGTACGGGGGGGTTTGGGGTGGCGATCGCCGCCCTCTTTTCCCCCAGTTTAGGAGCGCTCATTGCCCTCGCCCTCACCTGGCCCGTCACACTCCTCTTTATCATCGTTGAATGGTTCTACCATCTACCGGGGAGTTTACGGGCCGTGGGGGCGATCCATCCGCTACAAATTGCCCTCGTTTATGGGGTGGGGTTGGCCCTCTGTTGGCGGCCCTGGCCCTGGCGACGGCATTTATTGTTAATTCTTGCTGGCTTAGGGATCTTATTCATTCCCCTCTGGGTACAGGGGACGACGCGGGTCGCTTTTACGCTGTTGCCAACAGCCCCCCAGCCGGTGGTGATTGTGGAGGATCGGGGCAAGGTGGGGTTAATTGGGGGAGGCGATGGGTACGCTAGCGCGGATCGCGATGTGATTGATTATCAAATCACGCCCTTTTTACATCAACGGGGGATTAATCGCCTCGATGGGGTCGTGCTGACGGGTGGCTCTTTTGATCTGGCCCATTTAGCCCTCAATCGCCAACTGCAAGCGCTCTGGACGACCGCCCCTGCTCAATTCGAGGGCATCCCTCCCCTTTCCCAATCCATCACCATCGGGGCCACCACGCTCCACCCCCTCAATCCCGAAAATTCTGTCCTCTGGCTCCATCAACCCCGGCAAAATTGGCTGCTGATTCTCGCCCCTGTGGCCACATTACCGGCATTTACAACCATTCCCGATGTGGCGATCATCGCTGAATCTGCCCTCACCCCAGACCTCTTATCCGCAATCCCGGCTCCGGTGGTGGTCATTACTAACCGTCAAGAACCGGAAGCATTCCCGGAAATTCATCCCCAAAATTTTCCCCACACCCAACTCCACTGGCTCGGGGATGGGGGAATGGTGCAATGGAACGCCCACCAAGGCTTAAACCTCGGTGAAGACTTAAATCCTACTCTGGAGTAATGACCAATTGATAAGGACTGGATGCTCCATTGGCATCCCCCACATAAATGGTATGCTCTCCCGCTGACCACAGGCCAGGAATTTTCGCTGTACCGCCGCTGCGGGTGGCCATGGCATAGAAACAACCATCGGGGCCATTAATCATCAATGTCGGTTGGCTCCCGTTGCCTGTCGCCTGAATTTCCACCGCCATCGGGCTGGCAATCCGCATCCGGTGGCTGGGGTTAGGGGGAATAGCGTTACAACTGAGGGCTTGACTGTGGGCCGTACCAACGCATTGCGTCGGGGTGGATGTGACGGTACTGCTAGGGCCACAGGCCGCCTGTTGGGCGGTGGCGTTGCTCATCACGGTGGCGAGCAGGGCGGTGGCGGTGAAAATGGCGGGAAATAGGGTTTTTAGCATGGTGGGGTTCCGAACTCGCTCTACCTTTATGATGTCATGGGGGCGATCGCGGTTCCGGATGCCTATGCCTGTTTGGGAATTGTCTTGATTCGCTCCTCCCCTCAGGGTGATGGGTGCGTAGCGCTTGGATTGAACGGGGGCGATCGCCCCCATTGCAGATAAAGTCAAAGGGCCATCAACCTTGCCTCCCTTGACCAGCAACGTTTAGAGTCAGCGTTAGGAACTGTTAGGAGACTCACGATGGCCTCGATTACTAACCTCTTGCAAACCTTAGCTGACGGTGGCGTGATCAGCTTCCCCACCGATACCGTTCCCGCCCTAGCAACGTTACCTGCCCAGGGTGAGCAAATTTTTCACCTTAAACAGCGACAACCCGATAAACCCTTGATTTTACTCGGGGCCGCTTGGGAGGATTTTGCCCCCTATGTAGCGGGGACGGCAGCAGAACGGCAACAGTGGGAGGCGATCGCCCAGCAATATTGGCCCGGCCCCCTTACCCTGGTTCTCCCCGCCACCGACCAAGTTCCCGCCACCCTGAACCCCCAAAAACCCGGTACTATTGGCATCCGCATTCCGGATCAGGCCTTTGCCCTTGAGCTATTGCGCCAAAGTCAACCCCTCGCCACCACCAGCGCCAACCGCTCTGGTCAACCCCCTTTAACCCGTTTTGGGGACATTCAAGCCACCTTTCCTACTGTGGCCGTACCCTCAGCGCTGGATTTTCCCCCCGATCAAGCCTGGGGAACGGGTCAACCCTCAACCGTTGCCCAATGGACAGGGGTGGGTTGGCAGATCCTCCGGCAAGGCAGCATCTTTTTGCCAGCCTGACCCGATTGAATCCGCAATCCGGTCAGGCCAAACCCAAGATTTGTCGGGATGAGTTTGCCGAACCCCGGCCGCTCTGACGGCGATCGGCTCAGTTTTCGCGATTTCGGGGGGGGATTAAAGTCGGATTGTGTAGCAAGAGCGGTTCTGCCGAATCCCGGCCCAAAATCCCCGATCTACCCCCAACTGTTGCAAAATGCATACAGGCCCGTTCGCCGATCCTGCCGCAAGGTAGCATCAATCTAGGTAGATAACACAAAGTGGTATGGATGAACAGCAGGATTTGGCTCAATTACAAATAGCTTTGTCCCAGATGACCCTAGCCTATGAACAGGCCAGCCAACTCAATCAACTCAAAGGCGGTTTCCTGGCTCGCACCTCCCATGAACTACGGGCCCCGATTAGCAGCATGATGGGCCTCCATCAACTGATCCTCTCTGACCTGTGCGAAAGCCCCGAAGAAGAGCGGGACTTCGTTCGTCAGGCCCATGAGTCTGCCCAACAACTGCTTAAACTGCTGGATGAAATCCTCTATATCGCTAAACTGGACTACGGTACGAACCAAGTCCATACCCATCCCCTTTCGCTCCAGACGGCTTTGGCGGGCATCCATCGCTTGACCCACCTCGTCGCCCTCAATCGCGGCTATGGTTTAACCCTCACGGAGCCAGAACCGGACTGCTATGTGATGGCGGATGAAAAGAAATTTATTCAGGCTTTGGCCAGTTTGGTCAATACGGCGATCGCCACCATCAAAGAAGGCGAAATCACGATCACCGTCGAACCCGAACCCGAAACTGTCAGCCTGTTGATCACGATTACCTCAGGGCAGACGATTTGGGAGCTTGGGGATCAGGAAGAACCCTGGATCTTGGTACAACCGGATCAACCCCAAGATGCTCCCCCGCCCCTCCCTTCCCCCGCCATGGCCTTGACCCTGAGCACAAAGCTGATTCACCACATGGGAGGCAGTTTAACCCTCTGCGCTACCCCTGCCCAAGGCGATGCCTTTACACAGATACGGTGTCAGATGCTGCGGGCTGAACCCCTGATTGACTTGGACTTTGAAACTCTGGGTTGACACTCCCCGCGCTAAAGCGACGGGGATTCTTCACTCAACGAGCCAACTTGCTCAGACAGGATGACTCCAGCCAAAGTAGAGGTCGATTCTCCTGAAGCGTTGCTTGCGTCTCGCGCAAAAGTTCCGGTATGCCCTACCGTACTCAATCCCCGACTGAGGATGTTTCTCGCTGCATTATGATCCCTGTCCATCACACATCCACATCGACAAACATGAGTCCGAGTGGATAAAGTCTTCTGGACAATGGCACCGCAGCGAGAGCATTCCTGGCTTGTCCTGTGGGGTGGAACAGCAATAGTGAGCTTGCCGAACACCTTGCCAAAATATTCCAACCACACCCGGAACTGATACCAAGAAGCATCGCTAATCGATTTGGCAAGGCTGTGATTGCGCACCATATTCCTGATTCTCAAATCTTCGTAAGCCACCAAGTCGTTAGACCGGATTACGCATCTTGCCAACTTCACAGCAAAATCTTGACGCTGCCTACTTATTTTGAGATGGCGCTTACCTAGAACCACCCTTGCCTTTGCTCGATTCTGACCCCCTTTCTTCCTTCTGGAAACAGTGCGCTGCGACTGCTTGAGTCGTGACTCACTTTTCCTGAGATGTCGAGGGTTTCCCACTGTTTCACCGTTGCTATCGGTGTAGAACTCTTTAAGTCCAACGTCCAAGCCGATGGCTCGACCAGAGGGTTCAACGAATTCAGTCCGTTCTGCACGAATACAGAACTGGGCATAGTAGCCATCGGCTCTTTTGATGAGGCGAACTCGCTTAATCTGTTCTATGGGATAGAAATGCAGATCGCGAGTGCCTTTGAGCTTTAGTCTACCAATGCCCTTCTTGTCGGTGAAGGTGATGACCTTGCGATTCTCATCTAACTTCCACCCAGAGGTTTTGTACTCCACTGAGCGGTTATTTTTCTTGAAGGAGGGAAATCCCTTTTTTCCGGGGATACCCTTCTTGCAGTTTTCGTAGAATCGCGAGATTGCACTCCAGGCTCTTTCTGCGGATGCTTGGCGAGCCATGCTGTTGAGTTCAGCGGCAAAAGGGAATTCCTGAGCCAGTTGAGCGCATAGTTTTTGCAGATCGTTCTGTCCAGTTCCCCGGTTGTCCATCCAATAACGGATGGCTTTGTTTCGGATAAACTGGACTGTTCTCACCGCCTCGTCTATGGCGCTGAATTGCTGGGGCTTTCCGTAGGCTTTAAACTCTAGTACAATCATGGCTATATCCTAGCACACAATATAAGCCGCCCTGCAAGGACGGCGACTCAAGTCGCCCTGTCGTCTTTCATCCCCGCGAAGACAGCGACGTTGCTCTAAGACTCCCGCACTATTTTCGTAATTATTGAGTTGATCGTCTTCGGCGTAGTAGAAGGGGCGCACCTTAGCGGTAAAGCCAGACGCTTTAAACTGCTTCAGTTGCAGCGGTGTGGGTTGGTTTGCCGCCACCATGATCCGAATTTGAAAATCACTCTCGCCCGGGGGAATTTCCGGAATCGAGCCGATCCGGGTGCGGTTTTGGAGCACCGGATTGCCATTGGCATCGTAAATCCGCCCAAACACATCCGCATCAATCACATATTTACTCGTGGGATTCGTTGCCTTCCCCGTCACGAGGAAACAGTGGGCCTCTTGAATGCCCATACTCGTTACCGCCCCCTCTGCCAAATTGGCGGGGCATTCATGGTAATCGAGATCAGAAATTTGCACGCTGGTGAGGGCGATCGCCCCCGGAGCCAACCAACCCATCACCACCACCAGCATTATGAGAGCAGCGATATGGGTTAGCGCAGCCATCGCCCCTCGACGGAACCCCTGGATCATCATCCACCCTCCCTATAGTGAGCTTGTATTATCGAGGGACGCATCTAACTCCATGCGTTGCTCCATCCGTCGCAAAAAATAGCCCGTCATCATCGCCGAGGCCAGCAAATTGGCCATATTTTCCCGATCTGTGATGATTTGGACGTTAAAATCTTCTGTGGGCAGCAGGCCCACCAAGCCCTGGACATTGTGGGTAATAATCTGCCTGACTTCCGGGGTTGCCGACTGCGCTACCTGCTCTAGAACTTCGGGATGTTGCTGCTTCAGATACCGCAAAAGCAGGTTCATGTCGGCTTCTTCCGTGTTGAAGTTAAAGAGGTTTGGGTCTAATACCATCAGGTTTTTGGTAAAAATGAGGGGACTCGCTTTTCTCTACTCTAAACCATGTTGCTCATTGTGGCCGGCTCAAGGCGAAATGCCATGAGGGGATAATATCAGTAATTATACTATCCCCCAACAAGGGAGACCCCCAGAGTGATCGCTGTCTATGTAAATACCCAGTGCAAACCCTTGATAAATCGCGAATAAATTCAATGATTCAGTGAAAATACGTAGATTGGCCTTCAGTGTATACCGCAAAGCTTAATTCTCCCGACAAGGTAAAAACCTTATCCTGTCTTGCTTTGCCCTCGGTTTTGCGCCTTTACCCAAACTTGATAAAATTTTCCGCCAAATTCATCAAGACTTTACCTACATTTGCTGAAAGTTGAGTTTAATAGAAGGTAGGAGATGATGTTTCTGAAGCTGCCGGGGTCTAACATCCCCAAAGCACATTTTTCAATTTTAATCGCGAGTTGACTTGGGGAGGATTTCCGCTATGCTTACACAACGCTTACTGCTCGGTTTATCGTTAGTTGCCAGTTTGGGGGCGATCGCCACCCAACCGGCTTGGTCGTTAACCCTCGACTTCGACGATGCCGAAACTAACTATCGAACCTACACCCACAACCCCGATCCCGACGCGCTCTACCAGTATGGTCAAGCCGCCGCGATCCAGGCTCTCACCGATGGGGATTTTAGCACCAACGTAGAATTATACTACTCTGGCGAAAATGTCACCGAGAACGTCGGCTTTAACGCCACCGTGGGCAACTACACCGCCAGAGTCACCAGCGTCACCACCGCCGACTGGCAGGAATATGGCACACAATGGATGAACGACCTGTTTACCCGCTATGACAGTTTCCAAACCAGTTGGAACAGTCTCAGCAGCCCCGCCCAAACGGTTTTTGAAGAAACATTCAAACATGCAGGCCTCGGTGATCCCAACATTGCCCAGTTTGCCATGGATAACAGTGGCGGTATGACCATAAGCACGGTCGGCTTCTATGACCTCCGGGGTGTACTGCAAACCCGCGCCGGGGAAAAATTAGCCCAGTCTCAAACCCTGGCTAAACTAGCCACCGCTACCAATACCCAAAAAGCAGCAGCAGCAGCCAAAATGGGCATCACCACCACCGCCCTCAATGCGCAAATTGCTGCATCTCCCTTTGCTATTGAAGGTTTAACCGCCCTCTTGGCCACGGTCAACAGCTTACAAGAAGCCCTCCAAGCCAGCGAAGTGGCGCGGGTGGATATCTATAAAGATGGGGAATTCCAAGGCCGGGAATATGCCTATAGCTTCAGTGCGGTTGCTTCGGGAATCACCGCTTTAGATGATGGCGAATCCTACAGCGGCGTTTATACCTGGACAAAACCGGGAACTCAGGAGAGTAGCGGTGTCCCTGAACCCACATTCCTCCTCGCCACTGCCGTTGTGGGGGGTCTCTTCTCCGCTGCTAAACGCAAACAAAAACAAGCTCGCTAGCCGTGCAATTGATAGCCGTAGGGGCGAAAAATAAAAATATTTCGCCCCCACGCCTCAGCGGTTGACTCCAGAACTCAATCTCTCTTCAACCCCGTTGCCCCTCTCTCCAGAGGGGTTTTTCATGGCAATTGATAACCCCTAGGGGTGATCAGCCAATCTTCATAACGGCGGGTGTTGCTGTTGCCGATTAAAACGGTGGTGAGCATATCGATGGGTTGGGTGAGCATTTCCCCCAAGGTGGTGAGGGCGATCGCTTCTTCGGGGCGATAGGCGGATTGCACTAGGGCGACGGGGGTGTCAGGACTGCGATATTGCAGAAAAATTTCCTGGGCGGTGGCGATTTGGGTTTGCCGTTGGCGCGATCGCGGGTTATACAGTGCCGTGACAAAATCCCCCTGGGCCGCAGCGGTTAACCGTTGGACAATCACATCCCAAGGGGTGAGCAGGTCGCTCAAACTGACGGCGCAAAAATCATGCATTAAGGGAGCGCCCACCCGTGAAGCGGCGGCTTGGAGGGCGGTAATACCGGGTAAAACGGTGATCCGGGGGGTTTTGCCATCCCAACCTTGGGCCGCAAGGGTTTCCATTACCAACCCCGCCATCCCATAGATCCCGCAATCCCCCGATGACACCACCGCGACGGATAACCCCCACCGGGCTAAAGTGGCTCCCCGCTCGGCCCGCTGCACCTCTTGGGTAATGGGCAAAGCTTCCCAAATTTGGCCGGGGCGGCGGAGGGATTGGATTAAATCGAGATAAAGGCTGTAACCAATGACCACATCGGCGGCGGCGATCGCCATTTGGGCGGCGGGGGTCATTTGGCTCAACGCCCCCGGCCCCATGCCCACAAGGGCGAGATCACCAGGGCGGCCCGTGTATTCCTGGGGGGCAAGGGCGATCGCTACTGTCACCGCCCCCCCATCGGGATCCGTAAACACCTGTTTCGAGACTAATAATTCTCCCCCGCTGGCTTTGAGGGCCGCAGCTTCAGCAACACTAGGGGTTCCCACGGCAGCGGCGACAATCGGGGAAGGGGTCGGTACGGTGATCGGGGCTAATTCTTCTGGGGTAAATGTTAGGAGAGGATAGTTCTCTTGTTCGCAAAGTTCGAGAAAGGCTATTTCATCGCCTTTGCGATCCAAGGTGGCAATGCCGGCGATCGCCTCCCTCGCCAAACCTTGAGCCGTTAAAACCTGTGTTAATGCCGCTTCGACCCAGGCCAAACTCGTCCCCCGCTCACAGCCTAACCCCACCCAAAGCAAACGGGGATGCCAGGCCACCGTAGGGTAAGGGGCAGAGGGCGCAACCCGGTAATCAATCCACACCTGAGCATCGGGGTTCGGGAGCGGTTCAAATTGGAAAGGATGGGTGGCCGGTAGCCCCTGCTGCCATAGCGTTGTTCCGGTTTTTTGCTGAATTTGCACCGCACCATGGCGGGCGATCGCCCCACTTACCGCCGTCCAATCCCCCGCCCCTCGTCGCCATCCCCAGGGTTTCCCCCACATATCCACCCCCGGCAAATCCTGGCCCTGAGCGGCTCCAGTGAGGATCGCCTGACCGCCCCAATAGTTGGCAAGAATTTGCGTGAGGCGATCGCCCCCCCCTTGATGGCCCCCACAGAGGCTAATCACAGACTTAGAACTGGGATCAACGACCATCACCGCCGGATCGGTGGCCTTATCCTTTAAGAGCGGTGCAATCAACCGCACCACCGCCCCCGTAGCCAAACCAAAAATCAACCCATCATAATCCTGCCAAATTTGGGTCAAGCAAACCCCTAAGTTCTCACCGTAGGATTGCAAAGGCGGCTCCGTTGCCCAATCGGGCGGCACGAATAAAGGCAGCCCGTATTCCTGACAGAGGGGCAACAGTGCGGCAATAGCGGCGGGGGTCGTGGCGATCGCCGCCAGAGTTTGGGAGGAAAAAGGGCTAATCAAAGGAGCAAAAACATGGACAATCTTTCTAGTGAATCATGATTTTAACCCGCCATCTTGCCATCCCGCAGCATCTTCACATATTGCAGATAAATTTGGTATTCAATTGCCTTCTCCTGAGCCAAACTATAGAACTGGCTCGTTTCCGGCACTTTTTCCATCGACACCACCGCCTGATCCCAAGCCAGCACCGCATCATCCCAACTGTCGCTCTCCCGCGCCTCCCGGGCCACATCCACCGCCCGCTCTGCATCTAGCACCGCCACATAAAACGCTAAATCGACATCGCGATGACGCTGAAGGGCATATTCTTCATAGCCCTGATATTCAATCACCTTCTCCTGAGCTTGGGCATAGTGGGGATGATCCACCGGCACATCCCGCATCCCCGCCACTGCCGCCTGCCAATGTTCAGCAATCTCCTGCCAATCATCCGCCGTGCGGGCTTTGGGCAAGGCCGCCACCGCTGCATTGGCATGATTCACCGCTTCATGGAACGCCAATTGGGGGTCTGGCCGTTCATCCACCGCCACCGCTGCCCCATGATCCGTGAGTGCAACAGCTTCAGGATTGGGAGTCCCATCCTTACCATTGCCAAACAAAGCCGCCAACGACCAACCCCCCAAGGCCAAAGGAACCAAGGACATTAACACCGCTTCCGTAAACCGAGGCGCACGGCGTGGGGATTGATCCAGATCAACAATGGGCGGAACCGGCAACCCGGAGGGGGGAAGATGATCTTCAATAATTGTGGAATCTTCTTCGAGGACATCGAGGGAACTATTGCCTTCGGCTGGCTCTGGGGTGGCAGTAAGCTGATGAGGGGGAGCCGGAGGAAGGTTGAGGAGGTCGGGGATGTGGATGGCATCGGCCTGTTGGGCGATCGCCTGCTGCATCCAAGCCTCAAAACGGTCTTGGATTAATCGTTGCCGCAACCCTTCACTAAATTTCACCGGAATATATCGCTCCAGCCGCACAATCACCACCCATTGATCGACCCGAAACGGGGGGGAAACCTGGCCCGGTTGGCTAATGCGGAGCATTTGGGCCAGTTTAGGGTGGAGGTTGGATAATTCCAACGGCCCGACGAGGCCATTGGTGCGGGCTTCGGGGCCTTGGGAATAGCGGGTGGCCAGTTCGGCAAAATCCGCTTCTGATTCCCGGAGCCGAAAATACAATTCCTGAATAATTTCAAGATTATCGGTTTGGATCAGCGAAAAAAGCACCTGATCGTAGCGTTCCTGTTGGTTGAGGAATTCCGCCTCTACCTGCGTCCCCCAAGCCGCCTCTTTAAATTTTTGTAACTTAAGCTGACGGGGTGCAACCCGTTCAATCTGCTCCCGTGCCGCGTTGAAATACTGAGGCTGCTGGGCCAATTGGTCGCAGTAGTCCTTAAACTCTAAATCCGTGTAGGTGATGGGGGCGATCGCCCGCTCAATGGTGAGTTCTCGGAGCAGATGGGGCAAAACTTGCGGTGAGGTCAGCAAGTTCACAACAGCTTCTGCATCTAAATTTTGCGGATTGGCGTTTAGAACTGTGCTCATGGCTGGTTCTCTGGGGAGCAGGTAACGGCACAAGGATTAAATCTTGATACCCTATTCTAGGCCCTTCCCTCCCAAAATTCGCCCCCCATGGCCAAAAAACTGGGTCTAGAGCATTGACACTCCCCGCGCTAAAGCGACGGGGATTCTTGGTTCATTGACCGGACTTAACTGAGCAGGATTGCTCCAACCCAGCCAGAGGTCTAATCTCCCCAAGCGTATAACTTCCCGTTTGCCCCACGGTAGTTAGTCCAAGGCGCAGGATACAAACCCGCATCACTACTGACTTGGCCAGATGCCGATCACAGACCAACCCCTCCACATTCAAGTCTTCGCAGGCGACCAAATCGTTAGATTGGACGACGCAGTAGGCAATCCGCCTACTCATTACGCTGCCTGCTTACCCTTAAATGCTTCCAGGCCTGTCGGTTTTTAGCCTTGTTATAGTTCCTAGACGTTTGAAATACAATGTAATTAGCATAACATGACTGGCCCAAAACGGCGACTAAAGTCGCTCGTGTCGTCTTTCATCCCCGCAATAAATTGACGGGGCTTTCAGACTCCCGCACTATTTTCGTAAACGGATTGCGACTTGCAAACGTTCTGCCTCGGATAATTGGCTGGCCGCAGCTAAAACATCCTGAATCGTCATACTTTTCTCTCAGAGCGATTATGTTTAGATCTAGCTTAATCCAGGTTGAGCAGAGGGGGAACTTTCGGAGGAGGCGATCGCCATCACAGACCAACAAGCAATCATGGGAAGTCTTCAACCGCAAATTAACACCGCTTCGTGGAGTAATTGGGTGGCTTGGGGAATTCCCAGGGGCCGGGCAAACCAAAAACCCTGCCCCAAATCACAGCCTAAATTCTGTAACTGCTCCGCCTGTTGGGCGCATTCAATCCCCTCCGCCACCACATCCAAACCGAGATGGTGAGCGAGGGCGATAATCGTTTGCACAATCACACTGGAATCTTCACTCATGGCACTCACAAAAGAGCGGTCAATTTTTAACCCCTGCATCGGGAATGTGTGGAGACGACTCAGGGAAGAATAGCCTGTGCCAAAATCATCAATGCAGAGTTTAAAGCCTTTGCGGGTCAGTTGTTCGAGGGTGTAGAGGGTGAGGGCGGAAGACTCCAAAAAGAGACTTTCCGTGATTTCCAGCTTAATGGCACTGGGGGGGAGATTGAGTTGGAGGAGGAGGATTTCTAGTTGTTTGAAAAAGTCCCGTTGTTGAAAGTGGATGGCGGCGAGGTTGACGTTAATCGTGATCTGGTCGAGGTCGATGCCTTGGTGTTGCCAACTGTGCCATTGATGGGCAACGGCCTTGAGTACCCAAGCGTCTAATTGTTGAATGAGTCCGGTTTCTTCCGCCAGGGGGATAAATTGGGCGGGGGGGATACAACCCTGGTGGGGATGATTCCAACGGATCAGGGCTTCAAAACCGACGAGTTGGCGCGTTTTGAGGGCGACAATGGGCTGGTATTGCAGGAAAAATTCATCCTGTTCAATGCCCCGCCGTAGATCCCCTTCGAGGGTGATGCGTTCTAGGGCCTGCTGTTGCATTTGGGGCGTGAGGACGACGATGGTATTGCTGCCGATGCGTTTGGCTTGGTAGAGGGCAATGTCGGCATCTCGGAGAATTTCGGTGACGTTGTGGTAGGGGGCGGTGGTGGGGACAATGCCCACACAGGCCCCAATTTGGACGGTGTAGTGATTGAGTTGGAAGGGAAAGCGGAGTTGTTCGATCAGTTGTTTGGCGATCGCCTCTCCCTCCTGGCCTTGGAGGGGGGTAATCACTAAAAATTCATCGCCCCCCAAACGCCCCACCACACCATTTCTACCGAGAAAGGTTTGCAAGCGGTGGGCCACCTGTTGGAGGAGCAGATCGCCGCTGAGATGGCCAAAGCGATCGTTAATGCTTTTAAACCGATCCAAATCCAGAAAAAAGGTGGTTTTTTGTTGGCCGGTGTAAAGGCTCTCGGTAAGGTGTTGAATCAGCCAACTGCGATTGTAAAGGCCCGTGAGCAGGTCGTGATAGGCTTTATGGCGCAGTTGTTCATCCTGCTCCTTGAGGCGTTGGAGGGCTTGAAACAGGGCTTCGGTGCGCTCCTGTACCCGACATTCCAGGGTGCTGTTGAGTTTTTGCAATTCCCCTTCGATGATGCGGCGGGCGGTAATTTCCTGGCTCAGTTTTTGGTTTTGGGCCTGGAGGGTGAGTTGGAGGGATTGGAGCTTGAGATGGAGTTGCACGCGGCTGAGGACTTCATCGGCTTGATAGGGTTTGGTGATGTAGTCCACGGCTCCGAGGGCGAGGCCCCGCTGTTTGGTGGCGATCGCCGTCACCCCCGTCAGAAAAATCACCGGCACATCGGCAGTGCGGACATTTTGTTTCAATTCCCCACAGACTTCAAACCCATCCCGCCCCGGCAACATTAGATCCAACAAAATCAAATCAGGGACAACTTGATCCAGTTTCTCCAAAGCCGTCACGCCATCGGTGGCCACCAAAACCCGATAACCCTCATCTCGCAACACATTGAAGAGAATCTTGAGATTGTTGAGGTTCTCTTCAATCACAAAAATTAGGGCCGATGTTTCTATCTCCATTCGTGACACCACGCTGTTGCGAATAACCCAACTTTCAGAATAGGGAGTTTCAGCCCTTGTTGTTGTGTGCTGTGTCACGATCACGCGATCAATCTGGCTCAGGGAGGGAAGAGGCAAGAGCATAGAGCAGGGAGGAAAGAGTGAAGTGGAGCGTTCTCCCTCGTGGCTCACGGCTCATTCCTGAAGGATCGTCTTAGAGACAATTCGGGTTTTTTTGCGATCGCTTTCGGACAATTCCTCCCCTGCCTGTAACTGGGTGGCGCTTTTTTGCAACACAGTGGCCCCGCTGTCATCCCCCAATTGCAGGGCGGTTTTGGCGGCAGTTTGCAGCATGGTGGCCGCACCGAGGCGATCGCCCTGTTGCAGTTTTGTTTCCGCAATTTGCGTCTGGCGGTATTTCGCCAAGGCGAGGATCGATTTTTGCACCGTTGGCTCCGGCTGGGGCTGATAGGCGGTTTGCACCTCGGCATAGACGGGGATCCGCTCGGAAACCAGGCCCGTTTGCCCCGTAGCCGGGTCATCGTAACGCACCTGAACAGTGGCAATGGCCGCATTGCCCGGCGGCAGTTGGTGAATATAGAGGTTTGCTAACACAATCCGCTCAACGCTCATCAAATCCCCCAACCGCACCCCGTAGGTATTGCCCTCCTGTTGTACCGTTAATTCCACGGTTTCCGGAGCCACCTGGGCAATGGGTTTCAGTTCCGCCAAGCGCACCCCTGGACTCAGTTCAAGGTTGAGATAGGCATTGGTTAAACCCACGGATTGGGCGCGGGTAAAGAGGCGATCAAATTCGCTCCCCGCCTGTTCCGGGCTTTCGATATAGGCCAACGTACCATTGGCCTGATCGGCGATCGCCTCCAGCACATCCTGATTCCAATGGGCCCCAAACCCCAAGGTATTCAGCGTAATGTTGTATTCCGAAGCTAACTTCGCCAACTTCAAACAGCGGTCATTATCGCCATGCTCATTTTCCCCATCGGTGAGTAGGAAAATTTGCGAAGTCCGATCCTGCTTCCCCTTCGCAGTTTCCTCAATCCCCAACTTCATCCCCTCATCAATGGCCGTCCCCCCATCGGGGCCAAGGCGGTCAATGCGGGATTTAATCGCCGCCACATCTTCCACCGGCTGATTGGGGACGAGGACTTTCGCCCGGTGGTCAAAGGCAATGACAGTAATGTGATCCCTAGGCTTCAGGCGGTCGATGAGGCTGAGGGCCGCTTGCTTGACGGTTTTTAAAGGGGTTCCATTCATCGAACCACTGTGATCCAGCACGAGGCAGAGGTTGAGGGGAAGGTTAGCCTGATCGGGAGCTTGGGCGATCGCCCGAATTGCCATCGACAGTTGTCGCTGGCTACTCTGTTGGCGGGCATCAATATGGGGGTCGTTGAGCAGAGGGTGCAATCCAACTTTCATAATCTTCCTCCGAGAAACCCCATCCCCATAATGGGTGGGTTTGTTAACAATCTTCGCGGCAAATCAAGGGCTGGAGCAGTTTGAAAACGCTGAAAACCACAACCTTCCCCACAAATCGGCAAATTGAGGGGCAGTGATGGGCAATAACTGCGAGATCAGCAAACTCACCTTTTTAAGCATAAGCGAGATTCTCTACCGTTGACAGTGGGATTCCGGGATCCCGCCCGACTCGACTATTTTACCGTGAAAGAAATTGCTAACTCTGTCCAAACATCCCCGTAAAATAGAGAACAGGAATGCACCCAGAGTTATGCCCCGACTATGCTCAATACCCTCTTGGAAATTCAACAGCTTTTGTTGAACCAAAGCGATGTCGACCATTGCGTAGCAGCAATTTTACCCATGGTGGGGAAAATTGCCCAAGTTGAGCGAGTGTGTTGGTTTGATCGGTTAACCGCAGAGGATGAAGGGGTCTGGTTTTTGCTCCAAGACCAGTGGGTGATTCCCCCTTGTCCTCATCTCACGTTGCCCCAAGAATCTCTCAACCATTGGCCCGCCACCTGGCAGGCAAAAATCATCGCCGGAGAAGTGATCACCCTCATTCCTACCTTGGGGATTGGCATGGATGGCCCCTTGCCGCCCACGGTACAAGATGCCAGCCTTCAGGGGGTGTTAATCCTGCCCCTGACGATGCAGGGGCAGCCCCTGGGTTATTTACGTTGTGATCATGTGGTGATGGATGTGCTTTCGCAGGCTGCCCCGATGTTGGTGCAACAGTTGTGGGATCAAGAGGTGATCAATGCTTTAACCCTGGCCAGTCAGGCGATTACCCTGCGGTTGGCGCAATTTTATAGTTACACCGAGCAGCCCATCCTCGGTTTTGGCGATCGCTTCTTTCGGCAATCCGCTGATCCCTGCTGCATTGCGGATTTTGACGGCTATTTTCAAACCGTTAACCCGGCTTGGCTGGTGGTGACGGGCCACAGTGCCGCCACCTTAACCACCTCTCCATTTCTGGAGTTTGTTCACCCTGAGGATCAGGGGCAAACCCAAAGCGTCTATCGGGTACTGATGGAGGGGAAAAGCATCGTCCATTTTCAAAACCGCTATCGTTGTGCTGATGGTAGTTATCGCTGGTTGGAATGGAATTCCGTCACCGATCTAGAGGCAGCGGTCATCTATGCGATCGCCCGTGATATTACCGCCCAAAAAGAATTAGAACTCCTCCAGCAGGAAAGCCAGCAAAGGCTAGAAGCCGCCCAAGCCCTCGCCAATATGGGGGATTGGGAACTGGATTTAATCACCGGCCGCACCACCTGGTCACGGCAACTGTTTAAAATTTTTGACCTCTCCCCCGAAGCTGATGACCCAGAAACTCACATCACCCATTCCGCCGCTGGTATGCTCCAGGGTCAATACTTTCACGCCATCCATCCTGAGGATCGCGCCATTGTTGAAGAAACGATTCAAGGGGCGATTAATCATGGCCAAAGCTATGAACTGGAGCATCGGATTATCTGCCCCGATGGCACTCTGCGCTATCTCCTGGTGCGAGGGCAACCGATTCTCAATCATCGGGGCCAGGTAACGCGGTTATTTGGCACAGCCTTGGATATTACCCATCAAAAAGCGGTAGAACATCATCTGAGCGATCGCTTCGCCCTTGAACAATTGATCACCACCATTTCCACCCAATTTATTAATCTCGACTGGGCTGATATTGACCGCGAAATTGAAACCACCTTAGCCAAAATTGGTGAGTTTACCCAAGTGGATCGCAGCTATATTTGCCAACTCGAAGGACAAACGTTAATCCATACCCACGCTTGGCTTAACCCCGATCTGGATCATCCTCAATTGCTCTGTGATGCAGTTTCCAGCGGCGATTTACCCTGGCTGATGGCTCAATTACAACAGTTAGAGGTGATTTCCGTCCCCTCGGTCGCCCACCTACCACCGGCCGCCGCCTCGGAGCAAGCCCATTGGCAACAACAACGCATTCACGCCTTAATTGCCGTCCCGATTATTTCTCAAGGAGAACTCATCGGTTTTTTAGGGTTAGATGCGATTCAAAAACCCCGCAGTTGGGAAGGGGAAGATGTGGCTTTACTCCAGTTAGTCGGGGAAATTTTTGCCAATGCGATGCAGCGACAAACTATTGAGTCGGCCTTAAGTGAAAGTGAGGCGCGGTTTCGTCAATTGGCAGAAAATATCCAAAGTGTGTTTTGGATGATTGACCCAATCTCTGGTCAATTACTTTATGTTTCCCCCGCTTACGAAACGATTTGGGGGCAATCCTGTGAAGATCTCTACCAAAACCCCAAATTGTATCAACAGGTCGTTCACCCAGAGGATCAGGCGGTGATGGCGGCCTTTTTAGAGCAACAACAACAGGCAGCCTGTGAAGTTGAATACCGGATCATTCGTCCCGATGGAGAGGTGCGTTGGATTCGCGATCGCGCTTTCCCCATTCGCAATACTGCGGGGGAGGTCTATCGGATTACGGGGATTGCCGAGGACATTAGCACCCGCAAATTCACAGAAGCGGCGTTGCAAGTGTTGCTCAAAAACACGGCAGCCAAGATTGGTCGGGATTTTTTTCGCGCCTTGGTGAAACAACTGGCGGCGGTGTTGAATGTGCGTTGTGCGGTGGTTTCCACCTGCCTTAATCAGCCCCCCAGCCGGGCGAAAACCTTGGCGATCTGGGAAGGATCTGCCTTTCAAGCGGATTTTGAATACGATTTGCACAATACCCCCTGTGCGCTGGTTGCGCGGGGGCAGGTCTGTCTCTATCCCGATGCTGTGCAATCGCAGTTTCCTGAGGATTTTTATTTGGTGAATCAGGGCATGGTCAGTTATGCCGGTGTTCCCCTTCAGGATGCAACCAATCGCATTTTGGGGCATTTGGCGATTATGGATACTAAACCGCTCAAAGAACCGGAATTACCGCTGTTAATTCTACAAATTTTCGCCGCCCGCGCTGGGGCAGAATTAGAGCGTCTGGTGGCAGAACAGGATCGTCGCCGCAGTGAGGAACGCCTGCAATTGGCAGTAGATGGCAGTAATTTGGGGTTGTGGGACTGTCAACCCCAACAAAATACCGCTGTCCACAATGCTCGCTATTGGCAAATGCTGGGCTATGCAATGGGGAATCCCTTTGATACGCCAACGGGTTGGCGGGAACTGGTACACCCTGAGGATTTGCCGGTGATGGTTGACCAGTTGGGGCGGCATATTGCCGGGGAAACGCCGGTTTATGAATCGGAATTTCGGATGCGCCATCGGGATGGCCATTGGGTGTGGATTGCCTCCCATGGCAAGGTGTTTGACTATGATGCCCAGGGGAAACCGCTGCGGATTACCGGAACCCACATGGATATTAGCGATCGCAAGGAAATGGAGCGGATTAAGGATGAATTGATCGCCGTGATTAGCCATGAATTGCGCACACCCATGACTTCCCTCCATGGTTCTTTAAAACTGCTCCTAACGGGGAAATTGGGGCAACTCACCCCCCAAGGTCAGCGGATGTTAGAAATTGCAGTGCGCAATACAGACCGCCTCAATCGGTTGGTGAGTGATATTCTCGATCTTCAGCGGCTCAAGGCCAAACAATCCCAATTTCGGATGGAAGCTTGGGATGTGCAGCATTTATTGCAAGAGGCGATCGCCACTCAAAATGTTTTTGCCATGGAGCAAAATATCACCCTCACCATGGCCCTTTTACCCGTTCCTTTAACCCTGTGGGGCGATCGTGACTATCTCCTCCAAGTGTTGATCAACTTGATCAACAATGCGATTAAATTTTCCCCCCCCCATTCCACCATTCACCTCACAGCCCGCCCCTACAGTGAAAAAGATCTCGTCATCACCGTTCAAGACCAAGGCCGGGGCGTTCCATCGGCACAAATCCCGATTATTTTTGACCATTTTCGCCAAGGGGATGGCTCCGATGTCCGGCAAATTGGCGGCACGGGTCTGGGGTTAGCCATCTGTCGTCAAATTGTCGAGCAACATGGGGGTAAAATTTGGGTGGAAACGGTGGTGGGGGAAGGGAGCACCTTTGCTTTTACTGTTCCCATCGCCCCATAAGCCTGAGGGATTGAGCGATAATCAGAGGATTTGCCCTCCTGCGGCCAGGAATAACGGTTGTGAGGTGGCAGGTCTGGGGGACAGTACAGGACAATGGGGCAAAGATGCGATTTCCAAAATGCAAAGCCGATGGATAACAATAACTGGATTCAAGAACTTTTCACCATTGGGGTGGGAACCACGTCGTTTTTAGCGGAAAAATTAACGGAAGTGGGGGATCAATTGGTTCGAGAAGGGAAGATCGAGCCGGAGCAGGCCCGCGCCATCATCGATGAGGTGGTGGAGAAGGTAAAGGGGGAGCAGGGCAATCTTGAGGAGCGGATGCAGGTGCAAATGCGCCATTTGTTCCGGGATTTTGGTGTAGCGCGGCAGTCGGAGGTGGATGAACTGCGGGGCCGCATTGACCGCCTGGAGCATCAAGTGCGAGATTTAGAAAATAAACTGTGGCGTTAATTGGAGTTCATGGGAAACGTGATGCGTGAAATTTGGATTAGTTTTGGAATTATGGCGGTGTGCCTCCTTGTGCTCGTCAGTTCATTAATTTTCGGGTTGGGGAATGGGCCGGAGGCGATCGCTGCTGAAGCGAGTGCTTCCCCTGATACACTGACGGAAACGGTGGCAGTCGAGGCTCCCACCCCAACTTTAGATGAGGAATCAACCCCTGTGAGTGAGATTGTAACAACGGAGTCGGGTTTGCAGTATGAAGTCCTCAAGGCCGGTAGTGGGGCAACCCCCGAATCCGGTAAAACCGTGGTGGTGCATTACACGGGAACCTTAGAGGATGGTAAGCAGTTTGATAGTTCCCGCGATCGCGGTCAGCCGTTTTCTTTCAAGATTGGCATTGGCCAGGTGATTAAGGGCTGGGATGAAGGGGTGATGTCCATGCAATTGGGGGAACGACGCAAGTTGATCATTCCTTCGGAATTGGGCTATGGCGCTCGTGGCGCGGGGGGCGTGATTCCTCCCAATGCAACGCTCATTTTTGATGTGGAATTGTTGGAGATTAAGTAGGATCCCCCCTGCCCCCCTTAAAAAGGGGGGTTCTGAAATTAACCCCCTTGTTAAGGGGGTCGGCGTAGCCGGGGGGATCGTGAGCCTCAAAACGAAGCGGGATCCCCCCTGCCCCCCTTAAAAAGGGGGGTTCAAGAATACACTCCCTTAAAAAGGGGTGCTTGTTAGGGAATTGGGAAAACAAAAATGCGGGTGATTGGTTTAATTAGCGGTACATCGGTGGATGGCATTGATGTGGCCTGTGTGGAGATTGAAGGGACGGATTTAGCGATTTCGGTGCATTTAATGGCCGGGATGACTGTGCCTTATCCGACGGCGTTGCGATCGCAAATTCTCGACCTTTGCGGCGGGGCGGCGTTGACGTTGGCGGAATTTGCGGTTTTAGATGAGGCGATCGCCTGTGCCTTTGCGGAAGCCGTCGCGGTTTTAACCGCCCAAACTGGCCCCGTGGATTTAATCGGCTCCCACGGCCAAACCCTCTACCACCGACCGCCAGCGGGGGATCTCGGCTATAGCCTCCAATTGGGGCGGGGGGCGACGTTGGCCCACCTCACCCAAACGCCAACGGTGAATAACTTCCGGGTGGCAGATCTGGCCGCTGGTGGCCAAGGTGCGCCCTTGGTGTCCCGCTTAGATTTAGCCCTCCTGAGCCATCCCAGCGAACCCCGCTGTATCCAGAACCTAGGCGGCATTGGCAATGTCACCTACTTGCCTCCCCGTCAACAACCGGATTGGCAGGATCAGGTTTTAGGCTGGGATACGGGGCCGGGGAATGTGTTATTGGATTTGGCGATCGCCCAACTCACCCACGGGCAACAAACCTATGATCCCGGCGGCCAATGGGCCGCCCAAGGCCAGCCCTGTCTCCCCTTAATTGATCACTGGTTAAACCATCCCTTTTTCCACGAACCTCCCCCCAAATCCACTGGCCGCGAACTCTTCAGCCCCGACTATCTCGCCCAATGTGCCACCGATGCCGAACCCTACGGCCTCAGTCCCGCCGATTGGCTGGCCACCTTAACAGAATTCACCGCCCTTTCCGTCGCCCACAGCTACCGCCAATCCTTACCCCAATCCCCAGTACGGGTACTTTTAGCCGGGGGTGGTAGTCGCAATACTTACCTGTGTGAGCGACTCGCCCACCATTTAGCCCCCGCCACAGTGGCCACCACCGCCGATTATGGCCTAGACCCGGATTTTAAAGAGGCGATCGCCTTTGCCGTCCTCGCCTATTGGCGTTGGCAAGGTGCACCGGGCAACGTCCCCGCCGTCACCGGAGCCAAACAAGCCATTCCCCTCGGAGAAATCCATCCGGTGATTGGCCAAAACGGGGGTTATACTAGAGCCTGAAAACCTCATCCGTGCTGTTAAACTGTGTCTCACACCTTTCTACTCGAGGAAGGGCGCTGGACCTTCAAAGGTCATTGGTTAGAACGTCAGGGTTTACCCGTACCCATTGCAGGCAAAACCTTAATTGCCTGGGGTCAACAAAGCTGGTTTACCTGGGTGACGCGCCTCGAATTTCCCCAGGGAGAGCATCCACAAATGACCTTACAATATCGAGGTCGTCTCGATTTGGGCGATCGCTTCTACAACTTCGTCTTGCAACACAGCACCCTCGGCCGAGTGGAGGGAGAAGGCTGGATCGCACCGGATTCCATTGTGCAGCAGTATCAAGTGATCAGTGAAGACGATCGCCAAAGCCAGCGGCGTAATGGCTTTGAGAGCCTCCATCGTCTTGATGAAAAAACCTACCTCTTTTCTGGGGGAACTTTTGTCGGCCCCGCACTGATCACCACCATGGAGGCCACCCTCCAGCGTCAGGGATAAGGTTGATCCCGCGTAACCCGCGCTAAAATCACACCATAGCCAATCCGTGAGGATTGAGGCTCCAAGAAGGGGATCGCCATATGAGTACCGACCCAAACATTGGTCGTCGCTTGTCCAATCGCTATCGCTTAGTTGAACTTGCCGGAAAAGGTGCCATGGGACGGGTCTACCGTGCCGAGGATACCTTGTTAGGGGGGGTGACAGTGGCAGTGAAATTCTTAGCTCAAACCCTGCTCAATCAGCGGATGCGCGATCGCTTCGAGCGAGAAGCCACGATCTGCGCCCTATTAGCAGAAAAAACGATGCACATTGTCCGAGTCAAGGATTATGGCGTAGATGATCATGATGTCCCCTACTACGTGATGGAATTCCTCGAAGGGGAAAACCTCAGCGACATGATCAAAACCCGCGCCCTCCCCTTTGGCCAATGTTTAAGTGTCCTGCGTCAGGTTTGTCGGGGTTTAGAATGCGCCCACCAAGGCATTTTATTTAAAGGGGAGCCGAGCCAAATCATTCACCGGGATATTAAGCCCAGTAATATCCTCCTTGTCCAAGATGTCAGTTTTGGCGAATTGGTCAAGCTGCTAGATTTTGGGATTGCCAAACTGGTGGAAGCGAACCGGGATCAAACCCATTCGTTTATGGGAACCCTCGCCTACTGCTCCCCAGAACAGATGGAGGGCAAAGAACTCGATAGCCGTTCGGATATTTACAGTTTAGGCGTAACACTTTATGAAATGCTGTCGCGGGATATGCCGCTGCTGCCGGAAAATAATTCCTTTGGTGGTTGGTATAAGGCACACCACGATTTTCAGCCCCTCCCCCTACGGTCAGAATTAAAAATCCCCCCCGAACTGAGCCAGTTGGTGATGCGCTGTTTGGCGAAAAATCCTGACCATCGCCCCCAATCGGTGCGGGATATTTTGCAACTCATTGAACCCATGGAGGCGGAATATAACCGCACCCGTAAACTGGCGCAACTGGATGCGATCGCCCCCACCCTCACCCGCGAAGAAAGCCGCACCCAATCCAGCCTCGAACAAGTTTGCTGGCAACAAAAATGGCCCCAGGACAAACCCCGCCAGAAAATTGTGTTTCCGCAATTGATCCGGGCCAATAATGATCTTTATGCTTCCCTGTGGGTGATGTTGGAGTTGGAGGATATCGTTAAACGTCGCTCCAGCACCCGTTATAACCAATTCCTGTTTTCCACCATTCCCCACCCGATGCTGCTCTGGCTGACGGTGCTTTATAACCGTAAAGAGGGCCCCCGTTGGCTCCCCTGTTACCTTGACCTCAAAACCGGCATGGGGCAAAAAATCACCCATCTGTTAGGGGCAAATGGCTACTATCGCATCCTCTTCTTTGCCCTCGAAAACCCGAACCAATGCGAAAACCTCACCACCACCACCATTGATCCGGAGCAATGCCGTCGTCTCCAAGATTGGGTACAAATTAGCAAGGGCCTCCCCAATGCTGGGCAGGCCACAATGAGCAAAAGTCTATTGCGTCAGGAATTGGAAAAACTGAAGCCGAAAATTTTAATGAAACTAGAGGCTAATGCCAGCGCCACCCATCACTATTAACGTCGGATTGCGGAGATCGCGGTTTTCATCAACTTTCATCAACTTTCATCAACTTTCATCAACTTGAGGTATGAATACCCCCATTGATCCCCCTTAAAAAGGGGGAAATGGCCTTCTCATCCTTTCGCAATCTGCTATCAGGCTGTAGGGGCGAAAAATCTTTCGCCCTTCGGCAGAGCCGAGAGAAACTGGCTTATTCTTTGGGGCTAAAAAATAAAACCGGGAACCAACTGTTGCGCAACACCTCATTGGCAAAGCTGGGGGAAGTCCAATCTAGCAGTGCGCCCCGACTTTGGTAGGCAATGGCGATCGCACTAATATCCATCTCCATGGCCACAGTCATGATTTCCTGCAAAGGATCCCCTGTCCGTACCACAGTTTCCACCGCAACCCCCATCGCCGCAAAATCCGTCTTCACCGCCGCTAACTTTCCCTCCGCCATTTGATATTGATAGCTGTCCTGCTCAGTACGACGACCCCCGCTTGTCACCACCCAAACCAGATGGCATTGGGTCAGGCTGTGGTCAGGATCCTTGGCAATTAATCCTTTAAGGCGTTCGATTAAATAATCTGCCGATGGACTGCCGTTGTAGGGAATCAACAAACTGCGCCAAAGGTTTTGACAGCGCAAATTGAGTTCTTCCTCACGATAAACCGAAACCAGTTGGGGACGAAGAATCAGAAGAGGGCTTTTGGTATTGCGGGTTAAACTTTGGGTGGTGCTGCCAAACACGGTTTCTTGCATCAGGCTGCGGGTGGGTGTACCCATGAGAATCAGATCACTATGATACTGTTCGAGCAGTTTAGGAATGATCTCGGCCGCTTTGCCCGATCGCACCTCAATGATCATTTCCACTCCACCAGGGGCATGGGCCGCCGCCCCTTCTAGGCGGGCCCGGGCCGCATCAATTCTTTCTTGATCCACACGGGGAACATCCCCCTCTTCCCAGAGGGGAACAGTGTGGACAAAGACAATTTGGGTAAATCCCCCAGCAGCCAAAGCCGGGACAAAACGGATTAGGCGTTGGAGGCCATCGGAAAAATCTGTACAAATTAAGCAGCGTTGAAACATAGAACACAGGCTGAGGAGTGGGCTTGTCTTCTATTGTCCTATATTGTCCTACATCTTCTCAACTCTTGTTCGGTTAGTAGAGATAGGTGTTTTAATTGGGGCCATAAGTCGAACGGATGAATGGTGGATGGATTGAGGGTACGCCCCGAAACCCCCAGCATGGTTGCCATGGTAACGATGCGAGAGTTGTGAGGTCGGCCTCTCCCCAATGGACGGTATCAACCGCCACCGCTATGCACCAATGCCCCATTCATGGCGCAGGAAATCTTTATACATATTTTCCCGCACCAGCATCTGGCGGTACATATTCACCAAAAACTCCTGGGCTTGCTCGCGGCTCATCTGCTGCACCTGGGTTTCAAAGGAGCGGATGTTGAACTGTTGTTCCAAGGAAAGATCAACGGGTTGGGACATGGAAACCTCCAAACGACAAACGACGTTTACTGTGGATTACGGAAACCAGCAACGAACGGGTTACTGTTGATATTACAAAATCTAACAAATCCTTGACAAGATTGCCAGTTACCTCTGATACGGTTTTAAAAATTTTCTTGCGCTAATCGGGTTGGGGGCAGTGAGTCGATGGGGTATCAACGGGGCGATCGCCCCCTCTCTACGTCGTCCTTGGCCCTGGAAATTGAGCCAATTCTTCAAAAAATTTGACGCAATGCGTAAACATTCTGTAATAATTAGGCGTGGGGTCAGCAAAAAACAGTAAATTGTATCTGGCCAATTCATCTTTAAATCGATGGGCCTGGAAGAAACCCCAGTCTGGAGCCGGGTTGTGCTATTTAAAACCAGCCCATTCAAAATCAACTGTGGCGCAACAAGAACAAAAGCATCAACATAGAGAGACTGGGGGCAAAAATTTTATCGATTGCTTTAAGTTATTGATCCATGTAAAGTGTCGTTTTCCGCCAAACTGGCTACAGAGCGGCCTGATTCAAGCTTCAAGACGTGGGTTTGGGTCACTTTATCCATTCACGGTGTTTATTGTTGTTCGGAGTTAACTTTCATGTCTATTCGTCTTTATGTCGGCAATTTGCCTAAAGAATCCGTTGATCGCCAAGCCCTCCATGCTGTTTTTGAGGAATTTGGCGAAGAAGTGTCCACCAAAGTGATCAAAGACCGTAAAACCGGGAAATGTCGTGGTTTTGCCTTTGTCACTGTTCCCACCGATGAGATGGCAGATCAAGTGATCGAAAAACACAACGGTCAAGCCTTCATGGATACCACCCTCAAAATCGAAAAAGCCCTGCCTCGGGAAAAAGCGAAAGGGGAAAAGGAAGGTAGCACCCCCACCCCTAGCCCCACCACGAAGCGAACGGCTAGCACCAACAAAAAACGGCAAACCACCACCACGACGGCTTCATCATCCAGCGGTTCGGTTCAGCCCGATCCCCGCTGGGCCGATGATCTCGCCCGGCTGAAGGAAATGCTCACCGCCCAGGCCACCAACACCTAAGGGACGATTCAAGCCCCAATCCGCGCAGGCAGCCTCGGTGTTGTTTGCGCTTTTTGTTGTCAGCAATACCTCAAGCAAGGAGAGCGCCCAGGGCTTGGGTGCATCTCCCCACCTTGCACCCAGCCCGCTCCTAGGGGGGAAACCCTTAAAAGTTTCTTCCGGGTTGGGGTAGGGGTGGGTGTCGCCAAATTGAGCTACACCCGGTTAATTTTTGATCAACTTGGCCCATGGCCGGGTGATTAGCTTAAAATAAGTTAAAAGATATGTAAACTTTTTTAACTATTCTTTGCCAGTTGGGGCGTACCAATGATCTCTGTAAAATCCCTATTTTCCCCGGTAGAAGCTGATCTTGAGATTCTCACCACTAATCTCAAGGCCTTAGTGGGGGCCAAGCATCCCATTCTCAGCGCGGCTGCCGAGCATTTATTTGGGGCTGGGGGCAAGCGGATGCGACCCGCCATTGTCTTAATGGTGTCGCGGGGGACGATGATGGGGCAAGAGATTACACCGCGCCATCGCCGTTTAGCAGAAATCACCGAAATGATCCACACGGCGAGCCTCGTCCATGATGATGTGGTGGATGAATCGGAACTGCGGCGCAATGTGGCGACGGTGAATAGTTTTTTCGGCAACCGGATTGCGGTGTTGGCGGGGGATTTTCTCTTTGCCCAGTCTTCTTGGTATTTGGCGAATTTAGATAATTTGCAGGTGGTGAAGCTGCTCTCGGAGGTGATTCGCGATTTTGCGGAGGGGGAAATTCGTCAGGGGTTAAATCGCTTTGATACGGATTTGTCCATTGAGGCCTATTTAGAAAAGAGCTATTACAAAACCGCTTCGCTAATTGCCAATAGTGCCAAGGCCGCCGCCGTCCTCAGCGATGCTCCGGAGGAATTGACCCAAGAACTCTATCTTTACGGCCATCACTTCGGCCTGGCGTTTCAAATCATCGACGATATTCTCGATTTCACCGCCACCAGTGAGGTACTGGGGAAACCGGCGGGATCGGATCTGGCCAGTGGCAATCTGACGGCTCCGGTGCTTTACGCTTTGGAGGAGCACCCCTATATTGCGGTGTTGATTGAGCGGGAGTTTAGTCAGGCGGGGGATTTGGAGCAGGCGTTGGAGTTGGTGCGTAATAGTCGGGGCATTGAGCGATCGCGCCAATTGGCTCAACACCATTGCGAGGAGGCGATCGCCCATCTCAAAAGCCTTCCCCCTTCCCCCTGCGCCCAAGCTTTAGAGGATTTGGCGAATTATAGTCTGAATCGGATGGCGTAATTGAAGGGAGGAGTGGGGAGTAGGGGCGTTGGCGTAAGCCTGCCGGAGGCACAAAAATTTTTCGCCCTGCCCCTCATCCCCCAGCCCCTTCTCCTACAGAGGGGAGAAGGGGAGCTAGATTCAAAGTCCCTCTCCCTCTCTGGGAGGGATTTAGGCTGAGGGTTGCGAGATTTAGTAAAGCATTCACGATCGCTGCGGCAACGGGTGAACCACCTTTGCGGCCGGTGGTAAGGATGTAGGGTAAATCCATCGTGGCTAAACGGGTTTTAGATTCCTCCACTTGGACAAAACCGACGGGTACGCCAATGATTAACGCTGGTTTTTGGCCCGTGTTAGTCATGGCATCACAGAGCGCGAGTAAGGCGGTGGGGGCATTGCCAATCACATAGATCCCTTGGGGAGCTTCTCTAAAACAGTGTAAGATCCCGGTTTCGGTGCGGGTTTTGCCCGGCTCTGGGGTGGGGGCAAAATCGAGGGCGGTGAGGATGGGGTTTTGGAATGTGCGCCCCACTTTGCTGAGAATGCCCTGGCGTACCATTGTGACATCGACAATGATGGGCTGATGGTTTTGGATGGCAGCAATCCCGGCGGCGATCGCCCCTGGACTAAACTGCAACAACTGCAAAAATTCAAAATCCGCCGTACTGTGAATCACCCGACGGGCGATCGCATACTCTGCTGGATCAAGGTTATGGGAACCCACTTCCTGGTCAATAATGGCGAAACTTGCGGTGACAATGGGATGATCTAAAGCGTTCAAGCCCCTCTCCTTTACTGATTATGCTTGAATGTTGATCCTACTGGACTTGGCTCACCCGTGCTTAAACTCAGTGTTGCTCTTTTAACCCGCAATCGCCCCCAATCCTTAGCGACTTGTTTAGCCTCGGTGCGCTCCGCATCAGCGTACCCATTGCAATCGGTGCAACCCACAGAAATTATTATTTCCGATGATTCTGACCCGGAATTTCAGGGGGAAAATCAGGCGATCGCTCAACAGTGGGATTGTCGCTATATCCAGGGGCCGCGCCGGGGCCTCTATGCCAACCGCAACCACGCCGCCCTCGCCTGCACCGGAACCCACATCCGCACCATGGATGATGACCACCGCTTTCCCCCGGATCATTTTGCCCAATGCTGGGAAGCGATCAAGGCTGATCCCAATGCCCTTTGGACTACCGGGGAACGGAGCTATATCGATGGGGTCTTTTATTCTCATACAGAGCGAGCCAATCAGCTTTCTGCCTCAGGGGTCGGCTTGGGGATTACCCAACCCGATGATAATTGGGGCATTGCTGATGGTTCAACAATTTACCCCCGCACCGTCTTTGATCAAGGTTTTCGGATGATCGAGAACTTTAACAGCTATGGGGAAAGTTTTTTAGAATTTGGGGCCTATCTCTATGCCCATGGCTTTAAAAGTCGCTGCATTCCCGGTGCTTATGTGGAGCATTATTGCGATCGCACCGTGATCACCCGCCGCCCTTTAGGGATGTATGTCAGTCGCCTCTATGCCAGCATCGCCTTTAACCGTTATTTTTGCCCCCATCGTCTCCGCCTGCTCCGCTACATTCTGACCTACAGCCAATATCTCGCCCCCCATTACAATCTGTTGACTTATCTCCCGCAAATTTGGCGGGAGGTGGCAGAACGGTGGGAAGGAGTGAGAAGAGAGGAGTGAGGAGTGAGGAGTGAGGAGTGAGGAGTGAGGAGTGAGGAGTGAGGAGTGAGGAGTGAGAAGTGAGAAGTGAGAAGTGAGCAGGATCTTGCCTCTTGCCTCTTGCCTCTTGCCTCTTGCCTCTTGCCTCTTGCCTCTTGCCTCTTGCCTCTTTCCTCTTTCTTCTTTCCTCTTTCTTCTCAAGGGTTGTGGCACTGCTGAAGGAGTTTGGCAAATTGTTCCGGGGTGGTGACGGGGGGTAAACAGGTGAGGCCTTGGCAGACGAGGGCAATGGCTTCCCCGGTCATCTCCTCTTGGCGGTACATGGCCCTGGGCCAAAACTGTTGGCCCAATGCGCGTAATTGATCAGCATCAGACCGTACTAATGTCGCCGCTAAAAACCAATCCAAGGCTGCGAATAAGCTGGGACAGGCGGCGGGGGATTGATCCATGATTCCCACAAAGGCGAGTAAGCCCTGCTCTGCCCGTTCTAAATAGGGGGTGGTTTGGGTGACGAGGGCGAGGCGGACTAAATTGGCGATCGCCACCCCATTGGGCGCTGGCGTGGCATTGTCTACATAACTCCGTTCCCGCACCAACAGATCCCCGCTGGCATCCACTGCCCCATTGAAATAACCGCCCCCTTGATCATTCCAAAGGTATTGATCAAACTCTGCCTGAAGAGCGATCGCTGCCGTTAACCATTGCTCTTCCTGCTCCACTTGGTAAAGATCCAACAGAGCCTTAATCACAAAGGCGTAATCTTCCGATTGGGCAGGCACAGATACTGTCCCGCCATAATTTAAACGGTGGAAGCGTCCCTCTATCCCTTGTTGGTTCAGGAGAAATTCCATTGCTCCCGTTGCCAGGGTTAACGCTTCTGGCAGATCAAACACCGCCGCCGCCCGTGCTAATCCTGAAATCATCAACCCATTCCAAGCGGCGATCATTTTCGGATCGGTGACGGCGGGAATTCGACCGGGCCAAGGATAGGTTTTGGCGCTGTGGTTATCGATGGCGGGGGGGAATGTTGGGCATTCCTGGGGTGATGCCCCGTAACGGATGGTAAACAGTTTCGCCAAGGCCGCTTCCACTTCCGGCGCAAGATCGCCCCCTTCATCCCGTTGCAGCACATTCATCCCCTCAAAATTCCCTTCTGGGGTAATACTGAAGGCTCCAGAGAGGGCGCGTAATTCCCCTGCGCTTAACTGTTGACTCAGTTCCTCATAACCCCAGATATAAAAAACCCCTTCCTCCGGCTCTACCACTGTGGGATCAGGGAAACTATCGGCATCTTGGGCAGCGTAGAAATACCCCTCTGGGGCGGTCATTTCCCGTTGGAGCCAGGCGATCGTGCCTACGACGGCCCGCCGATAGGCCGGCTCACGATGGCCCGCACTCCACAGATTAGCCAGGTATTCGACAATCTGGCCATTGTCGTAGAGCATTTTTTCAAAATGGGGAACCGTCCAAGTGGCATCAACGGTATAGCGATGGAAGCCGCCAGCCACATGATCATAAATGCCCCCCAGGGCCAAGGCATTCCCCCGCTGTTGGGCGATCGCCGTCGCCGTTTCCCGGCCAGGGAAACGACTGCCTGCCAGTACCAGATCGCTATAGGGAATCATCGGAAAGCTGGGATTACCGGGACGGGGTGTGCCGATAATGCCAGTGCTGGTGTTGATGCCGCTGTGGAGGAGTTCAGCGTTAAGGGGTGTATCGCTGACGGGGAGGAGGGTGGAGCGTTTGAGGGCGGTGTAGATTTGGTCTTGGATGCTGGATAGTTTGGTTTTATCTTCGTGGTAGAAGCGATCAAGGGCGTGGAGGAGGTCGAGGAAGGCGGGGCGACCGTAGCGGGCTTGGATGGGGAAATAGGTTCCCCCATAGAAGGGGATGCGATCGCCCGGTGTCAGCCAAATATTCAAGGGCCAGCCCCCTTGCCCCGTGAGCATTTGCAACGCCTGCATATAGATGCTATCGAGGTCGGGGCGTTCTTCGCGATCCACTTTAATGGGGACAAAGTGGGTATTGAGATAATGGGCGATCGCCTCATCGGAAAAGGCTTCTCCCTCCATGACCGTACACCAGTGGCAACTGGAATAACCGACGGAAAGAAAGATGGGCTTATCTTCGGTAGCAGCTTTCTCTAAAGCTGCATCACACCAGGGCCACCAATCAATGGGGTTTTCAGCGTGTTTACGGAGGTAGAGGCTTTGGCTCTGGGCAAGACGGTTGGACATGGGACGAAGGGGAAAGGATGAAGGATGAAGGCAGAAGGATGAAGGCAGAAGGGGAAAAACGCTTCTGATGTAGGGTGAAGGATGGCATTGTTTGGCCACTGTACCAAATTCTCCTGAATCCTATGCACCGTATTGCCGCTACGCCGGGTGGCTGGACTCCTGACACTGATGGCGTGATTTTTGTTGAACAAACCTCCGCCCCGATTCTGTTCCTCACCAGTGCGGATACGGAAATTCAAACTCTTGCCGCTGCGTTGCCTGCGTTGCCTGCGGATTTCCCGCCGATCCGGGCGGTGAATTTGTTGCAACTTCAGCAACCTTTGAGCATTGATGATTATGGCGAGAAGGTGTTAAGTCATGCCAAGGTGATTATTTTGCGGCTGTTGGGGGGACGGAGTTATTGGGCCTATGGGTTGGAGGTGGTGAAGGAGATTGTGGCGACAACGGGGGCAATGCTGTTGGTGTTGCCGGGGGACGATCGCCCCGATCCTGAACTGATCAGCCATTCGACGGCTCCCTTGGGGGTAGTTCATCAGTTTTGGCAATATTTGATCGAGGGGGGTGTTGCGAATATTGCCCAAGGGTTGCAATGGTTGAGTAATCAGGGTTTGGGAACGGATTATCAGGTGTTGGGGCCGCAGCCGGTTCCCCGTTTGGGAGTTTGGGGAGGATCCCCCCTGGCCCCCCTTAAAAAGGGGGGTGAAGAAATAAACCCCCTTGTTAAGGGGGTCGGCGCAGCCGGGGGGATCGTCAGTTTGGGCGAATCAGGATCCCCCCTGGCCCCCCTTAAAAAGGGGGGTGAAGAAATAAACCCACTTGTTAAGGGGGTCGGCGAAGCCGGGGGGATCGTCAGCTTGGGCGAATCAGGATCCCCCCTGGCCCCCCTTAAAAAGGGGGGTGAAGAAATAAACCCCCTTGTTAAGGGGGTCGGCGCAGCCGGGGGGATCGTCAGCCTAGGCGAATCAGGATCCCCCCTGGCCCCCCTTAAAAAGGGGGGTGAAGAAATAAACCCCCTTGTTAAGGGGGTCGGCGCAGCCGGGGGGATCGTTGGCATTTTGTTCTATCGCGCCCATTATTTGGCGGGAAATTTGGCCCCGATTCAAGGGCTATGTGAGCAATTGGCCTTGATGGGATTAGAAGCGCGGCCGGTGTTTATGGCCTCGTTGCAAGATATAACGTTGCATGAGCAATTACTCACAGCCCTCGCAGGCATTGATGTGCTGATTAATACCACCAGTTTTTCTCTGGCAAAATTGGGAGAAACGGAACAACCGCAACTGTGGCAACGGTTGAATGTGCCGGTGTTGCAGGCGATCCTCAGTGGGGGGACGGTGGAGCAGTGGAGCGCAGGGTTACAAGGGTTGAGTCCCCGCGATGTGGCCATGAATGTGGCCTTACCGGAGGTGGATGGCCGGGTAATTACGCGGGCGATTTCCTTTAAATCGGTGGCAACGGATCATCAAGGCTTAGAAACCGATGTGGTGATTTATGAGCCAAAGGGCGATCGCCTCCATTTCGTCGTTAACCTTGCCGCCCATTGGGTACGCTTACGGCGTAAACCCATCCAGGAGCGCAAAATTGCCCTCATTCTGGCCAACTATCCTAACCGCGATGGCCGCCTGGCTAATGGCGTGGGGTTGGATACGCCCGCCAGTTGTGTGGCGATCCTTAAAGCCATGGCTGAAGAGGGTTATACGGTCGGCAACATTCCCGCAACGGGGGATGATCTGATCTTTGCCCTCACCCAAGGCGTGACGAATGATCCCGATGGTTGGCAGGGCCGGCCCGTTTATCAGACCTTAACAGCCGAAGCTTATCGCGACTATTTCGCCACGCTCCCCCTTGAAGTTCAACAAGGCGTAAACCAACGGTGGGGAGCTTTCAATGGGCAAGATATTCCCATTGCCGGATTGCAACTGGGCAATCTTTTCATTGCCATTCAACCCTCACGGGGCTACGATCGCGACCCCAGTTTGAACTACCACGCCCCGGATTTAGAACCCACTCACGATTATTTGGGCTATTACGCTTGGGTGCGATCGCACTTCCAAGCTGATGCCCTCGTTCATCTCGGCAAACATGGCAATTTGGAATGGTTGCCGGGGAAAAGTATCGCCCTTTCCGAAAATTGCTATCCAGAGGTAGCCCTTGGCCCCTTGCCCAACTTCTACCCCTTCATTGTCAATGATCCCGGCGAAGGCTCCCAAGCCAAACGCCGCAGCCAAGCCGTGATCCTCGACCACCTCACCCCCCCCCTCACCCGTGCCGAACTCTATGGCCCCCTCCAGGAAATCGAAGCCCTGATTGATGAATATTACGAAGCCCAAAGCCTCGATCCTTCAAGGTTAGGCTTGATAGGCGATCGCCTCACCGCCGCCGTCCAAGCCTGCCACTTCCACGAAGATTTAGGGATTAGCGACATCAACCGCCAAACCTTGAGCGCATTCCTCACCCGTGCCGATGGCCATCTCTGCGAACTCAAAGAAGCCCAAATCCGCGACGGCCTACACATTTTCGGCCAAGTCCCCACCGGAACCCAATGGCGGGATCTGGTGATTGCCATTGCCCGCGCTCCGGGGCTGGGACGGTTGGGGTTGAGGGGGGCGATCGCCCAAGATCTTGGCTATGACCTCGATTTACTTCAGCAGGACTACAACACGCCGATCCCCAATCCTCCCCCAGGGCCGCAAACCGTCGGGGATCTCGTCACCCTGCTCGAATCCAAAGCCGCTTACCTCGTTGAAAACCAGCAACCCCTAGGCCCCGCCACCACCCAAGAATTGCAATGGCTCCAAACCGAACTGATCCCCAACCTCGCCCAAACAGACCAGGAAATTCACCAACTCCTCAGGGGGTTAAATGGGGAATATATTGTTGCTGGCCCCAGTGGCGCACCGACGCGGGGCCGGCCCGAAGTCCTGCCTACGGGGCGCAATTTCTATTCCGTTGATATTCGCGCCATCCCCACGGAAACCGCTTGGGCCGTGGGGCGCAAGGCAGCGGAGCGGGTGATTGAACGCTATTGCCAAGAAGAGGGGGACTATCCTCGCCGGTTGGCCCTGTCGGTATGGGGAACATCAACGATGCGCACCGGAGGCGATGATATTGCCCAAGCTTTAGCCCTCTTGGGGGTACAGCCCGTGTGGGATGGGTTAGCGCGGCGGGTGGTGGATTTTGAAGTGATTCCCCTGCGGGTGTTGGGACGGCCAAGGGTGGATGTGATGCTGCGGATTTCGGGGTTTTTCCGGGATGGGTTCCCGAATTTGATTGATCTGGTGGATCGGGCGGTGGCAATGGTGGCCAGTTTGGCTGAACCGCCGGAGCAGAACCCCTTAGCGGCTCAGGTTCAGGCAGATCAGCAATTTTGGCAGCAGGAGGGGTTAGAGCCGGAGGAAGCCCAACGCCGCGCTCAATACCGGATTTTTGGCTCCAAGCCAGGGGCCTATGGGGCGGGGTTACAGGGGCTAATTGAGGCGCAAAACTGGAGCAGTGATGCGGATTTGGCGCGGGCCTATGTGAATTGGAGCAGCTATGCCTATACAGGTTCAGGCATCGGGGAAAGTGCGCCGGAGGCCTTTGCGCGGCGGTTGGGCGATGGGTACGCTGGCACGGATCGCCAAATTGTCCTCCAAAACCAAGATAACCGCGAGCATGATCTCCTCGATTCCGATGATTATTACCAATTCCAAGGCGGTTTAACTGCGGCGGTGCGCCACATTTCCGGTCAGCAACCCATCACCTATTTTGGTGATCATTCCCAACCCCAAAACCCAAAAATTCGCACATTGCAAGAGGAAATTCAGCGGGTTTATCGTTCCCGTGTCATCAATCCGAAATGGATTGCGGGGGTGATGCGCCACGGCTATAAGGGGGCCTTTGAGATGGCGGCGACGGTGGATTATCTCTTTGCCTATGATGCGACGGCCCATTGTGTGGCGGATTTTATGTATGAGGGCGTGGCGCAAGCCTATATCCTCGATCCAGAAGTGCGATCATTTGTGGAGGCGAAAAACCCCTGGGCCTTACGGGATATGGCGGAGCGGCTGATTGAAGCCCAACAGCGGGGGATGTGGCAAGATGTGCCGGGGGAATTGTTGGATCAATTGCGGGCGATCGCCCACAGTGCCGAAGGCGTGATCGAAGCGATGGGGGATTAATCGGCCCTTGAAGATTTCAGTCCCATCCATAGCAAAACTTCGGGAAAAAATAGTTCTCCCTAAACATTCTGTTAAACCCCCGTTAACCTTTGGGTCTTAAGATTGCCCCATTTGGAACGTTCGTCCGCAAAGCATCCAACCATTTGTAGAGCGGTCAGAGGTTACTCAATTGAGCCGGACTAACCTGCATTATACGTTGATTTGCAAATAGCGTCCTCCAAAATCCGTTGCTGCTCACGCCAGCGATCGCCCATCTGCGATCCTGTCGGGGAACTCCCCAAAGTTAGTAAGAGCAGCTATCGGGACATCCATCCCGTTTTGAAATTTCAGAAAAATTTTCCTGAGGCCACCCATGCTATCGTTCAAATCCCTTTCTCGTCGCAAGTTCACCCTGTTAACCGCTACTCTTCTCTCCTTGAGCATCGCCGCCTGTGGCACAGGAACCGTCACTGAAGGGACTGAAGGTGATGACGATGCGCCCCCCGTCACCACCGAGGGTACTGGCGAAATCATCGCCATCAGCGGGGCCGGCGCGACCTTCCCCGCCCCCCTCTTCCAACGCTGGTTTGACACCTACAACCGCGAAGTGAATAAGGATGTCCAAGTCAGCTATCAATCCGTGGGAAGTGGCGCAGGCTTAGAGCAATACATCAACGGCACGGTGGACTTCGGAGCCAGTGAAGCCCCGATCACCGAATCCGAAGACCGCATGAAATCCTTCGGTGAGAAATATCCCTACGAACCCCTGCAACTGCCCATCGTCGGCGGTTATGTGATCTTTGCCTATAACCTCCCTGGTGTGGATGCGGAAATCAAATTCTCCCGCGAAACCTATTGCGGCATTGTCGGCGGCCAGATCACCAACTGGAATGATGCGGCGATCGCCGCCGACAACGAAGGCGTAGAACTCCCTGACCTGCCCATCACCTGGGTTCACCGCTCCGATGGTTCCGGCACCACCTTTGTGTTCACCAACCACCTCGATACCGTCTGCCCTGGTTGGGAAGCCGGAGCCGGGACTTCCGTCGATTGGCCCGTAGGGATTGGTGGTCAGGGCAATGAAGGCGTTGCCGCTGGCATTCAGCAAAACGAAGGGGCGATCGGTTACATTTCCTACGCCTTTGCGGAATTAAACGACATTCCCGTCGCCCGCATTGAAAACGCCGCCGGAAACTACCCCGACACCCTCCCCGCTAACGCCTCCTTAGCCTTTGAAGGCGAAGAAATCCCCGAAAACTTTGAACTCCTCGTTCCCGACCCCAAACACCCCGATGCTTACCCCATTTCTGGGTTGGTGTGGGTGATGGTCTATCGGGAATATGAAGATTCTGCCAAGTGGGAAGCCCTCAAAGCCGCTTTAGAATGGACTTTAAGCCCCGATGGTAAGGCCATTACCGAGGAACTCTACTATGTGCCAATGCCTGAGCCGTTGATTGAACGGATTCAAGAGGCCCTCGATAGCGTCAAAGCCGGTTAAACTTTTCCCATCCATGGGGCAGCGGACAATATCTCCATGATTCACCGCTGCCCCTCTCCCCATAAGCGAATACCCTATAAAAATTAACAGTCAAGATGGCTATCGTGAACTCTCCTTCTGGCTTTAACCGCAGTTCTAGTCTTGAGAAAAAAAATACCCCCGCACGGGTGATTGATATTGGTTTTTGGGGTTTAACCTTGACCCTCGCCATTGGTGCTGGCTCTGTGCTGGTTTGGGTGATTATTCAAACCGGCCTTTCCAGTAGCCAAGCCCTGCAAAAGTTTGGCTTGGGCTTTCTTTTTAATAGCACTTGGGATCCCGTCAATAACATTTACGGCGTAATGCCGCAAATTTACGGAACATTGATCACGTCCTTTATTGCCCTACTGTTGGCGATTCCCATTGGTGTAGGCGTAGCCATCTTTCTCACCGAAGATTTTGTCCCTCGCTATATCACCACCCCCATTGCCTTTGCCATTGAATTAATCGTAGCCATTCCCAGTGTGGTGCTAGGGATTTGGGGGATTTTCGTTTTAGTGCCGTTTTTGCGGCCCTTTTTCCAATTCCTGAACAAAAATTTAGGCTGGATTCCTTTCTTTAGCGGCGGCGCACCCCGAGGGAATAACCTGATGATTGTGGGATTAGTGTTAGCGGTGATGATTGTGCCGATTATCATCTCCATTACCCGCAGTACCTTTGAAGTGTTGCCCCCATCCCTGAGGAGTGGTTCCTTAGCCTTGGGTTTAACCCGCTGGGAAACTATCTTGCGGGTATTAATTCCGGCGGGACTGTCGGGAATCGTGAGTTCGGTAATGTTGGCCCTAGGGCGAGCCATGGGGGAAACGATGGTGGCGGCGATGCTGGTGGGGAATGCCAACCGCATTGATATTTCCATCCTTCAACCGGGGGCGACGATTACCGGCCTGATCGCCTCTCAATTCGGGGAAGCGGGTCGTCTCCAGGTGTCGGCGCTGATGTATGCGGGGTTAGTCTTGATGGTGCTTTCTCTGGTGGTGAATATTATGGCGGAATTGATTATTCGCCGTTTTCAAAACGTTGAACGCTAGTTGAATGCTCACTGAATGCTAACTGAATTCTTGCCTCCTGAGTATTGAGATTACAACCACATAACCATGGATATTGCAGATAAAGGGCCATTGCCCAACGGGACTGAAGATTTAGATTTATCAAAAAAAGCGATTCCCGGCTATCGCCGTATTTTATCGGTGGTGTTAACATCGCTCACGGTGATTTTCACCGCTTCGGTGTTGATTCCTCTGGGGGCGGTGGTGTATGGGGTATCTAAGAAGGGGATTAATCAACTGAAATTTCCCACCGTGTTTACGGAATTGCCGCCGCCACCGGGTTTAACGGAAGGGGGCTTTGGCCATGCGATCATTGGGACGTTGATCACCTTAGGGGTTGCCAGTGTGATTGCTGTGCCTTTTGGGGTTTTGGCGGCGATTTATTTGGCGGAATTTGGCAAGGGGACTAAAGTTGCCCAGTTTGTCAAGTTTTCCTGTAATGTGCTGACCGGGGTTCCGGCAATTTTGTGTGGTTTGTTTGCTTACTCCATTGTGGTGATTCCCATGGGTAAGTTTTCGGCTTTTTCGGGGGGGGTGGCGATCGCCGTCCTCATGTTACCGATTATTGTCCGGGCCACAGAAGAAGCCTTATTGCTGGTTCCCAATGAAATGCGCCAAGCTGCTATGGGCATCGGAGCCACCCGGTTCCAAATGGTGGCCAATATTGTGATTCCGGCGGCCCTACCCGCCCTCATTACCGGGATCGTTTTGGCTCTAGGACGAGCAGCGGGAGAAGCGGCTCCCCTGCTGTTTACCGCCTTCAACAATAACTTTTGGTCTCATGACCTCTTTCAACCCGTGGCAACACTGCCGGTGTTGATCTATTTCTTCTCAATCATTCCCTACAAGGCTTCTCAGGATTTAGCTTGGGCGGCGGCGATGATGTTGGTGATGCTTGTCTTGATCTTCAGCATTGCAGCGCGTTTCTTTAGCCGTCAAAAAACCTATTAAGGGAATTACCTGCCCCCCCTCAATCAGGGGGGTGTTGACAGGAAAAATTTTTCCCTCAAGGGAGCGGGTTAAAGTGAGATGCGCCCTATTAATGTTTTTAACCAATTCACCGAAATTTAGTGATGATTCATGCCCCTGTGAAAACCCAACCTATTTTTGAAATCCAAAACGTTGATGTCTACTATGGAAAATCTCGGGCTGTCCGGGATGTGACGTTAAGTATTCCCGCCAACCATATCACTGCCTTTATCGGCCCCTCCGGCTGTGGCAAAAGTACGCTGTTGCGCTGTTTAAACCGCACGAATGATTTAGTGCCAGGGGCAGTGGTGAAGGGCCATATCCGCTATCGTGGCATCGATCTCTATGGTGAAGATATTGAGCCGGTGGCGGTGCGGCGTAAGGTGGGTATGGTGTTTCAACAGCCTAACCCATTTCCCAAAACCATTTATGACAATATTGCCTTTGCGGTACGGGTGAATTATCCCGGTAGCAACCTTGATGAAGTGGTGGAAACTTCTCTACGGCGGGCGGCGTTGTGGGATGAGGTGAAGGATAAGCTCAAGGAAAGCGGGATGTCCCTTTCGGGGGGGCAACAGCAACGGCTGTGTATTGCACGGGCGATCGCCCTGAAACCCGATGTCATCCTCATGGATGAACCTTGCTCCGCCCTTGACCCCATTGCCACGCTGCGGATTGAGGAACTCATGGCGGAACTAAAGCAGGATTACACAATTGTGATCGTCACCCACAATATGCAGCAGGCGGCGCGAATCTCTGACTACACCGCTTTCTTCAATGCTGAAGCCCTCGAAGGCGGCAAACGGGTGGGGTATTTGGTGGAAGTGGATGAAACGAAAACAATTTTTTCCAGCCCCCAGGATCAATTGACGTTGGACTATGTAAACGGCCGCTTTGGTTAAGGATGGAATCCGGTTGTTGCATTAATTCGGTGTAGGGGCGAAAAATTTTTCGCCCCTACAGGCTTTTAGGGGAGGCCTGAGGCGCATTCTGGGTTTCTCTTTGCTCATGCCCGGCCAGAACTGATACCAATTCCCTCAAATCGCCAGGGATTGAAATCCCCGGCTCATGGCTTGACACTCCCCGCGAAGACAGCAACGGGGATTCTTGGTTCATCGACCGGACTTAACCGAGCAGGATTGCTCCAACTCAGCCAGAGGTCTAATCTCCCCAAGCGTATAACTTCCCGTTTGCCCCACGGTAGTTCGTCCCAGGCGCAGGATACAAACCCGCTTCACTACTGACTTGGCCAGATGCCGATTGCAGACTAACCCTTTCACATTCAAGTCTTCCTAGGCGACCAAATCGTTAGATTGGATGACGCAGTAGGCAATCCGCCCACTCATTACGCTGCCTGCTTACCCTTAAATGCTTCCAGGCCTGTCGGTTTTTAGCCTTGTGATAGTTCCTGGACGTTTGAAATTCAATATAATCACCATAACACGACTGGCCCAAGGAGGGCGACTAAAGTCCCTCGTGTCGTCTTTCATCCCCGCAATAAATTGACGTTGCTCTAAGACTCCCGCACTATTTTCGTAAGTAGGCTAACGCCTACTCCGGTCGAACCTGTTTTAACAGGTTTTTTTCGTTCTAAGCCAAGAACTTCAGTTCTTGGCGGGGCGGGGTTCGCCAGAGATTCACTTGAGAGGATTGGGATGAGTTAAGATCTGGTATTCGGCTATACTGAATGTAATCGCAGCATTGATTGATCCAAAATCTTCAGGTTGGGATTGAGAAAAATCCCGAATGGCGCTACCCGCTTCGCATTGAATATTGGCTCTCCTGTATACCTAGCCTCGGAGATCTGTGCTGGCAATTACGCTGGAGGAGCCGATTTATATTGTCCATCGTCTCCTTTGATAGATTCTATGAATATTCAAACCCCCCAAGGTCTTGCGCTGGATACCCTGCCCCAAGAGCCTGATGCCCATGTCAAGGTAGATGAATTGTTAAACCGGATTAGTCGCCGGATTTTGCAATCTTTAAGCCTGGAAAATACGCTAACGGTGACGGCGGCGGAGGTGCGGGACTTTCTTGGGGTTGATCGGATTAAGATTTATAAATTTGCCGCCAATGGGGATGGCCAGGTGGTGGCGGAGGCTTTAGATGGCGATCGCCTCCCCTCCCTCTTAGGCTTAAACTTCCCTGCCGATGATATCCCCGCCCATGCCCGTGAGCTTTTCATGAAGGCCCGGATGCGATCGATTGTGAATGTCGATACCGGCAAAATCGGCCAAGGTTGTGTCCACAACCCCGGCACGAGCATTGAAATCCCCGAAGATATCCGCTTTCGTCCCCTTGATCCCTGTCATCAGGAATACCTCACCGCCATGGGGGTAAAAGCCTCCCTCGTGGTTCCGATCCCCGATGGGAATCGCGCCTGGGGGCTATTGGTGGGCCATCATTCCGAATCCTGGACGGTTTCAGAAACCCGATTGCGGGGGGTGCAGATGGTGGTGGATCAGTTGGCGGTGGCGATCGCCCAAGCCAACCTCTGGCAAGCGACCCAGGAAAAAGCCCAACGGGAGGCGATCATTCACCACATTAGCCAGCAACTCCATTCCATCACCGCCATGGATTTGGAAGCTGCCCTCGCCACCACCGTCGAAAAACTCAGCGCCTGCGGCGGCCGCCTCTTCCTCAACCGCACCATCCTCGAAAGTTATCTCGACAATCCCGCCGCCGCCATCAAGGCCCCCTCACCCCTCGATACCCTAGCGGTGATCACCGTCGGCCTCCAACCTGTGATTCCCCCAGGGCAAAGGTTTACAGCCATTGAGCAATCCCACGCCTGGCAAAACTTTTTCCCACAACAATCACAACCCAGTTGGAGCACGATCAATGTCTACCTCGTACCGCAACTGCGCAACATTCAGCCCGCTTTCCGTAGTACAGCGATTCGCGGCCTGCTCATCGCCCCCCTCTATTTAGAACAACAACCCTTTGGCTACCTCACCCTCTTTCGGGACGAAATCGCCACCGAAACCCTCTGGGCCGGCGAATTCAACCCCGATGAACGACAAGTTCAGCCCCGGCTTTCCTTTGAAGTGTGGAAAGAATCGATCCATGGTCAATGTCACCCCTGGACAACCTCCGACCATCAACTGATTGAAGCCCTCAGTGAAGAATTTGCCTCCGGCATTCAACAGCATCACCTTTACCACCTTTCCCAACGGGTCAACGCCAGCCTAGAAGAACAAATCCAAGACCGCACCGCCAAACTCCAAACCGCCTTAACCAAACTCAGCCAAACCCATTTACAACTCACCCAAGCTGAAAAAATGTCCAGTTTAGGGCAGTTAATTACGGGGGTGTGCCATGAAATCCATAACCCAATTAACTTTATTGCTGGAAATCTAAGTCATGCCCAGCACTATTTTGATGATGTTTTTAACTTGGTGAGTTTTTATCAACAGATGGCTCCATCGGAAATAGCCACAGCCCTCCAATCGGAACAGGAATCTATTGATTTAGACTTTATTGCGGAAGATTTCCCCAATTTAATTGCTTCGATGCAAACGGGGATTGACCGGATTCAAACGGTGGTGCGATCGCTCCTCCATTTTTCCCACCATGAGCAATCGGAACTGAAGGCGATGGATCTCCACAATAGCCTTAACAGTATCCTGCTCATTTTGCACTATCGCACCAAACCCAAATCCGATACCCCCGGCATTACCATTGAAAAATTCTATGGTGATTTGCCTTTGGTGGATTGCTATGGGGGGCAATTTAATCAGGTATTAATTAATCTGTTGAACAATGCCATTCAGGCCATTGAAGCCCGTTGGCAGGGATCTACAGATCCCCAACCGGGGCGGATTGAAATCACTACCACAGTCATTGAACTGGAGGATCAAAGGCCCCAAGTGGTGGTCAAAATTGAAGATAATGGTTGTGGAATGCCCGACAGGGTACGCGCCCATATTTTTGAACCCTTTTTCACCACCAAAACCCAAGGCCAAGGCACAGGTTTAGGGCTATCCATCAGCAATCAAATCATCACGGAACAACACCATGGCTCTCTCACCTGTCGCTCGATCCTCGGTCAAGGCACAGCGATGACGATTCAAATCCCCATCCATCAACCTGCGAAAATGATTTAGTTGCCCCTCATAGTCCCTCGCCCTCCTTGGGAGGGGGATTTAGGGTGAGGGCTGCACCAAGAGCCGACCATCTTCCATGGCGATGATGCGATCGGCTACGTCTAAAATGCGGTTGTCGTGGGTGACAAGGAGGATGGTACAGCCCTGTTCTTGGGCTAATTTTTGCATGAGTGTCACCACATCCCGGCCCGATTGGCGATCGAGGGCGGCGGTGGGTTCGTCGGCGAGGAGGAGCTTGGGTTGACTGACGAGGGCGCGGGCGATCGCCACCCGTTGTTTTTGCCCCCCGGAGAGGTTGGCGGGGTAATAATTGAGGCGATCGCCTAATCCTACGGTTTCGAGGGCATGGATGGCGCGATCGCGCATTTCGGCAATATTGTATTGGGGATGGAGTTCTAAGCCGATACGCACATTTTGCAGGGCTGTTAGGCTGCCGTGGAGGTTATGGGCTTGGAAGATATAACCGATGTGGCGACGAATATAGACGAGTTGAGCCGCTGTTGCGCCGCAGAGTTCTACGCCGAGGAATTGTAGGCTTCCAGTTTGCACTGATCGCAATCCCCCCATTAACGTTAACAGCGTGGTTTTTCCCGATCCTGAGGGGCCGGTCATGATCACAATTTCCCCGGCGGCGATCGTTAAATGAATGTCGTGTAAAACCTGTTTGCGCAGTTCTCCTGTACCGAAATAGTGGGCGAGATGGGCGATCGCAATCACGGTTTGTGCCTCGGTTTGGGGGTTGGTTTGGGTTTCTGAAATGGTCATTGTTTCCTCATTTAAAACATATCAGCGGGATCGGCCCCTTGAAGGCGACGGGTGGCGATCGCCCCCGATAACAAACACATTAATAGTGTTAAACCAAACACTAACCCCGCCCGATAGAGTGTCATCGCGATGGGTAAGGATGTGGCCCGAGCCGCCATCCGATATAACCCGATGGGTAAAATCACCCCTGGCAAAAACCCCAACACTGCCAAAATTACCGCCTCCTCAAAAATGACCGCCAACAAATAGCGATGGCGATAGCCCATGGCTTTAAACGTGGCGTATTCCTGTAAATGGGCATTCACATCGGTAGATAATACTTGATAAACAATCACCACACCGACAATAAAAGCCATGGCCGTCCCCATCGTGAAAATAAACCCGATGGGGCTTTCTTTTTGCCAATAATTCTGTTCTTTGGCGATAAATTCTGCTTGGGTGAAGACATGAACATCGGAGGGCAAATGTTGCCGCAATTGTGCCGAAACCGTTGCCACATCTGCCCCTGGCTCCACCTTTAACAACCCCAGGCTAATGCTGCCAGGATTGCGACGGGGCAAGAGGCGCAAAAAGGTTTGATCGCTGGCCATTAAGCTGCCATCTGTCCCAAAGGAGGCCCCCAAACTGATTAGGCCTCGAATGGTTAAGGTGCGGCCTTCGGCTTCGGTGGTGACAAATTGGCCGGTTTCTAGTTGGGATATTGTCTCCCCATAGCGTCCCCGCGAGCGGCGGTCAAATAACACGACATCAGGGAGTTTAAGAATATCTTGTTGGGCGTTGAGTTCTGGCAGCAGAAATACATCCTGAGCGGGATCAAAACCCATCAGTTGGATCAATGTATCTTGGCGGGTTTGGGGATTTTTCCAGGTCAAAATACTGGAATAAAGGGGCATTGCTTGGGCCACACCGGCCACATCCTGCGCTTGATAGAGACGGCGGCGGCTGAATGTGGAAAGGTTTTGAGCATTTTTAGCCTTGGGGCTAACAAGAATGATATCGGCGTTTAGGCTGCGGGCAATACGGGTATTGCTATCAAACAGTGAGGCTTGAAACCCCAACTGCATAAACATCAACACATCAGCAAAGGCAATCCCCGCAAGGGCAACGAGGAGGCGACTGGGTTCATGGCTCAGTTGGAGCCAACCGAGCCAAGTGCGACGACGGAGGGAGGAGAGCATGGGGGAAGGATGAAGGATGAAGGATGAAGGATGAAGGATGAAGGATGAAGGATGAAGGATGAAGGATGAAGGATGAAGTCAGAAGGAGAAGATAATGATGTTAAATTGCTCTCACTTCTCACTTCTCAAAGCGATTTGGATTTCCACTTGCAAATTGGTAAACCCTTGGGCCTGTTGGCTAGCTTCGGGATTGAGGGCAATGATTACTTCGATGATGCGGCCGTCGATGTTGCTGCTGGGGTCGGTGTTGACGATGTTTTGGGGTTGGATTTTGGCCCCGATTTGGGTGACAGTTCCTGTTAGGGGTTCAGTGAGGGCGGGGCTGGTGATGGTGGCGGTTTGACCGGGGCGCAGGGTGTGAATATCGCTTTGATAGACTTCGGCGATCGCCACCATTTGCGCTGTTTCCCCTAATTCAATAATCCCCTCCGGGGCTACCACTTCCCCCCCTTGGCTATAAACATCTAACACCACGCCGCTACGGGGCGATCGCACATAAAGCTGTTCTAAATTGGCCTGAGCCTGTTGGCGGGTGGCTTCAGCGCGGCTAATTTGGGCTTGGGCCAGTTGCAGATCCACGGCTCGTACCTCCGCTAATTGATCCAAGGTGGCGGCGGCGCGGGCCTGTTCGGGGGCTTGGGTGGTTTGGAGGCGGGCCAGTTCAGCGCGGGCGGTTTCGAGGCGACGTTGGGCGGTGTCTTGGGCTAATTGGTGGCGATCTCGCTCAATGGCGGCGATCGCCCCCGCCTCATAAAGGGACTGATACCGCACCAATTCCGCCCGCGCATTGGTTAATTCTGCCTCCCGTTCCGCCACAATCGCCCCTTGGGCTTGCAATTGGGCTTGACGTTCAGCGGTAATCCGCTCAATTTCCGCCTGTTGAGCGGCGATCGCCCCCGGTTTGGCCCCCGCTCGCACTTGGTTCCATTGAGCCTGAGCAATGCGCACATCGCTTTCTGCTTGAGCTAAAGCCGCCGTGAGGCGATCTCTCCCATCCAACACCGCAATAATCTGCCCAGGGGTGAGGCGATCGCCCAACTCGACGCGCAATTCTGCAATGCGTTGCTCTTGGCTAGCGGTGGGGGCATGGATTTGGATCGCTTCCCCTTCCGGTTCGAGGCGACCAAGGGCGGTGACGGTAGCCGGGACGGCAGCTAAGACGGGGGCCGGGGTCGCCTCGATGGTTGTGGCTTGCCGTTGCCAATAAAATCCGCCAACACCGAGGCCGATCAACGCAAAACCGAGAATGCTCCAGCGTTGCCAGGGTTGGCTTTGGGGAAGATGGATCGGGAGATTGGACATAGGAGCTACCTCTGAGCCAAGAAAACTGAACTGTTTAGTTTAGTGTTGCTTTTAAACTAAACTGTTTAGTAAGGTCTTGTCAAGGGAAGGAATGCCCGCCATGGTTACGGATGGTTCATCAAAACGCAATGCAATCCTCGACGGGGCGATCGCCGAATTCCTCGCCCAAGGCTATGCCGCCGCCAGCATGGATCGCATCGCCAGCGGAGCGGGGGTTTCCAAGGCGACGGTTTACAGCCATTTTGCGAGTAAAGACCGCCTATTTATGGCAATCATGGAGCGGTTGGTGTTGAGTAAGTTTGCCGATATTTTGGAGCCACCCCAATTTGCGGCCCGCCTCCATGAACCGCCGGAGCGGCTATTGCGCCATGTGGCGATGACGATGCTGCAAGTCCCCATTCAAGACCGGGAATATTTAGGGTTAATCCGCACTGTCATTGCGGAATCGGGGCGATTTCCCGAATTAGCCCAAACCTTTTTAAAAGAAATTACTGCCGTCGCCCTCAATTCCCTCGCAGATTATTTCCGCCATTGCCCCCATTTACAAGTAGCTGATCCTGAAGCGACAGCCCGCATTTTTGTGGGGGCGATCGCCCATTATTTGATCACACAATATCTACTCTCCGGTGCGGAAATTATCCCTTTAGAGGAATCTCGGTTAGTGGATAGTTTAATCCTGATGATTACCAGTCAAAAAAATTAGCCTGGGGTTAGCAACCGGGTTTTTGAGAGGATTGAGGCGGCAAACGAGAGGGCGATCGCAACCTGGTTTCTCGGTTGGGCGGCAAAAAAACCGGGTTTCAGAGAGGCTATAGCGGGGAAGGGAGGGATGCAAAAAAACCAGTTTCTGGGCGATCATAGAGGTGGAGTTAGATTTCACTCAATCCCCTGGGCTAATGCCATATCAGCAAATCACCAAATTCATGCGGTGGTGATACCCATCGGCGATCGCTTCCCCTGGCCCTTCCCCCAACGCCAAACAAAATAGCCATAAACCCCCATCGCCCATTTTTCCGATAAAATGGCACAACAGAACTATCATCCTTATATCGTCACTATGAACCACAACCCCCCCCTCGGTTCCGTCGTCCAAGGCTCCCTCAGTCAAGGGATAGAGGTGCGGCTCCATGGGGATGTTTCCGTGGAAGATATGCGAGTGGGGAAGTTTTTGGTGATTGAAGGGGTGCGATCGCGCTTCTTTTGCCTGCTCACCGATGTCACCCTGGGAACCACCAGCCCCCGCATCCTCACCAACCCGCCCCCCCCAGAGGATGATTTCCTCCATGCCGTCCTCACCGGCAGCAGCATCTACGGCACAATCAACCTCTCCCCGATGTTGATGCTGATTCCCGATGCCCAACCGAATCCCAACGCAACCAAGCCCGACAGCGCCCTCGGCTCCTTCACAGCCCACACCAATAGCGATGTGGTTTTATTGCCGGTGAAGACGATTCCGAGCCATTTTAGCCAGGTTTTTGATGCCAGCGAGCGAGATTTTCGTATGGTGTTTGGGTGGGAAGATGATCCCTTGCGGAAAAACTTTGCCGTGGGGCAACCCTTGGATATGGAAGTGCCGGTCTGTTTAGATTTGGAGCGGTTTGTAGAGCGGAGTAATGGCATTTTTGGTAAGTCGGGGACGGGGAAATCTTTTTTAACGCGGTTGATTTTATCGGGGATTATTCAAAAGCAGGCGGGGGTGAATTTGATGTTTGATATGCACTCCGAATATGGTTGGGAAGCGATGAAGGAGGGCAAACAAATCAGCACCGTTAAAGGGTTAAAACAATTATTTCAGCATCGCGTTGAAATTTTCACCCTTGACCCCGAATCCACTAACCGCCGGGGTGTACGGGATGCTCAGGAATTATATTTAAGCTATGACCAGATTGAAATTGAAGATTTGCGGCTGGTGAGTCGGGAGTTGGGGCTATCGGATGCCAGCTTAGATAATGCCAATATTTTGGCCTCGGAATTTGGCAAGGATTGGATTTCGCAATTATTAGGTTTGACTAATGAAGAAATTACCGAATTTTGTGAAACGAAACAGGGACATAAAGGCTCGATTATGGCATTGCAACGGAAGCTGATGCGCCTCGATAGCTTGAAATATATTCGCCGAAATGTCCCCCAAAATTATATTGATCGAGTATTGGAATATCTCGATGCGGGCAAGCACGTCATTATTGAGTTTGGCTCTCAATCTAATCTGCTTTCCTATATGTTGGCGACGAATATGATCACGCGGCGAATTCATAGCAGTTATGTCAAAAAAGCGGATCGGTTTTTGCGTTCCAAAGATGAACGCGATCGCCCCCAACAATTGGTGATTACCATCGAAGAGGCACACCGTTTCCTTGATTCTGGCATTGTCAATCAAACCATTTTCGGCACGATCGCCCGCGAAATGCGCAAGTATTTTGTGACGCTGTTGGTGGTGGATCAGCGGCCATCGGGCATTGATAATGAGGTGATGTCCCAAGTGGGGACGCGGATCACCTGTTTACTCAATGATGAGAAGGATATTGAGGCCATTTTTACCGGCGTATCGGGGGGGCAGGCGCTGCGATCGGTGTTAGCAAAATTGGATTCTAAACAGCAGGCGTTAATTTTAGGTCATGCCGTCCCGATGCCCGTCGTTGTCCGTACCCGCCCCTATGATCAAGATTTCTACCGAGAAATCGGGGCTGTAGATTGGCAAGATCTCCCCGATGCAGAATTAGCAGCAGTAGCGGCGATCGCCCGCAGCGATTTGGGTTTTTAAAACCAGGGGAGGGCGAAAAATTTTTGTGCCTCCGGCAGGCTTACGCCAACGCCCCTACAGGTGATTACACCCCACAAAACCGCTCCACACACCGCACAAACAATTCAACCCCCAAACAAAGCACCGTTTCATCAAAATCAAACCGGGGATGATGGTGGGGAAAATCTAAACCGAGGCTAGGGTTAGCGGCTCCGAGGAAGAAATAACAACCGGGGACAGCTTCTAAAAAGAAGGACATATCTTCGCCTCCCATGGTTTGGCAATCGGGGACAATGCCCAAAGGCGTTTCCACCACTTCCAAAGCCACCGATCGCACCAATTCCGCCATCCCTGGATCATTCACCACGGGGGGATATAACTGCCAATAATTCAGGTCGTAAGTTGCCCCTTGGCTCGCACAAATTCCGGCAATGATCCGTTCAATATGCTCACCAATTTTCCCCGCTAAATCCGGGTTAAAATAGCGCACTGTCCCCGACATTCGCGCCGTATCAGCAATCACATTTAAAGCTGTTCCCGCATGGAATTCCCCCACGGTGACAACGGCAGCATCTAAGGGGCGAATATTCCGAGAAACAATGGTTTGTAAAGCGTTAACAATCTGCGCCCCCACCACCACGGAATCCACGGTCTGATCCGGCATCGCCCCATGGCCCCCTTTGCCAAAAATTGTACAGCGGAAACATTCCACCGCCGCCATCAAGGGCCCACTCCGCACCCCTACGGTTCCCAAGGGCAGGTTATTCCACAGATGCAGCCCGATGATCGCATCCATGGGAGGATCTGCCAAAATTCCCGCCTCGATCATCGGTTTGGCTCCGCCGGGACTTTCTTCCGCCGGTTGAAAAATCAGCCGCACCGTACCCCGGAAGGCCTCCCGATGGCGGTTGAGATAATGGGCTACCCCAAGGGCGATCGCCACATGGCCATCATGGCCGCAGGCGTGCATCACCCCATCCCGCTGGGAACAGTAGGGAACCGCATTCAATTCCTGAATGGGCAGCGCATCCATATCCGCCCGAATCCCCAACACTGGCCCTGGTGCATGGCCTTCAATGGTGGCGACAATGCCCGTGTGGGCGATGCCGGTTTGATGGGGAATCCCCCAAGCTGTTAATTGGGCCGCAATGAAGGCAGCGGTTTGTTCTTCCTTAAACCCTAATTCTGGCTGTTGATGGATCTGCCGTCGCCACTGCACTAATTCCTGTTGGAGGGTGCGGATCTCCAGGCGAACAGCGGTGAGGTCGAGGGAGGGAGCAGTGGGGATAGCGGCAATCATAGGAGCAGTCAGAAATTCATCCCTCCACTTTAGCCTAAGGCTTGGCCGTTGTTGCATTGGCCCGGATCGCCTTGAGGTTTTGTAACCGCATCAATTCCGTAGCGGTTAAATGGGGGCGACCCCCTAGGGCGGCACTGGTTTCAATGGCTGCCCCTAAATATTCCGCCGCTTCTGCTAAACGGTAGCCCCGCCGTTGGGCCACGGCGATCGCCTCTTGATCCGCATCCAGTTCCCGCTGGGGACTGCGAAAATCCCGCCACAGTTGCCGGGCCGCCACCGCCGTTAACCCCCCCGCCACCAGAACCCCCACCGGATCCTGTTGGAGCAATTCAAACCCTGTGCCGGCCACACCTACCAAGGTTAAGGCTTGGAACCAATCCGCCTTAAACCACTGCACTTGCAGCAACCAAGCCACCATCCGCAAAAAGAGTAAATCCCGTTGGGGGCGGGATAATTTGGGCCAGAGGCTAAAATTAATCGCCACTGGCCGCAGGCCCCACCGCCAGGGGTAGGGAAAAGCAGCGGTGATCACCTCTAACTGTTGGGGTTGGGGAGTAATTTCCACCAACATCCGCCCCGACGCAGGCATTAATTCCCGCAACCGGGCAATTTCTGCTTCAACCTGGGGGTCAACCCCCCGATAGCCTGAGCGGGGTTTAGCCACGGTTTAACCTTCCGCCGCCATGGCCTGGAGGGTGGGGGCCAAGGTTTGGGCCACCGATGGCAGTTGATCCGCACCGGCTTCCGTGGCTGCCACCATTAAAATCAGCACCCGCCCCGGAATTTGCCGGGTAATGATCATCCCTTGCATGGGTTCAGTTTTGCTTCCGGTGGTGAGGGTTCCCTGCCAAGGGGTTTGGGCGGCATCGGTTCCCAAGGGTTCCACCGCTCCCACTTCAAAGTTTTCCCCATTGCGGAACGTATCGATCGCCACCTGACCTAAGGCTCCGACATTGAGGGGGGCATCGGTAGCGCGGGGCCGCACAGCGACGGTATAGGCCACCGCTCCGGCGGGAATGGTGCGATTATCGGGGAGTTGAACCAGAGGCGATTCAAATAAGGGAACACCGGCCACGGTATTGGGGCTATAGCCCTGAAGAATCCCCACTTGAAAGCGTTGTCCCGGATCAGTATAGGGAACACTGTTGAGCGGTAAGGTTGCAACCGTGGGGGCGGGAGGTTCCGGGGGGACGGCTGCCGGATTAGGGACGGGGGCCGGAGCCTCAGGGCTGGCGGCGGGGTTGGGAACGGGGGTCGCCGCTGGGGTTTGGGCGTAGGCGGGGGAGTGATCTTGCCAGAGGCTGGGGTGCCATTGCCAACTCACCAGCAGGGCGGCGGTTAACCCAATTAAGCCAATAAACCATTGGGTGCGTTTGCTCATCATTGCTGCTCCAAATTAACCATTGATAATGCTGGTGGGGTTGCCGATCAAGCCGAAGAATAGCCCGGCGACGGCTCCGGTCATCAAGGTGGCCAGGGTTGCCCCCCAGAGGGCTTTAAAACCGAGGTCGGAAATTTCCGATCGCCGCTCTGGGACGAGGGAGGATAGCCCCCCGACGAAAATACCGTAGGAAGCGAGGTGAGCAAAGCCACAGAGGACATAGCTCACAATTAAGAGGGCGCGATCGCTAATCAGCCCCCCTTGGGAAAGGCTATTGAGGGCCAAATAGGGGGGAATACTGGTTTCAAACACCCGCTGACCAATGAGCAGGGAAGATGTCCAGAGGTTTTGCCAATCGAGGGCAACGCCGGTTAAAAATGTGAGGGGTAAAAAGAGCATCCCCATCAGGTTGCGCAGCGGTTGAGCGAAAAATTGCCCCAAAAGGGAATCATCCCCCGTCGCTCCTAACCAGATCGATAATTGGTTAAAGGGCGCATTGATCAGGGCAATCACGCCCAAAATGGCGATCAACACCGCCGCAATCCCCACCGCCATCTTCACCCCATCTAACGCGCCAACAATCAGGCTATCCATATAGGTGGGCTTTTTGGCATTCTCATCCACTTCTTCAACGGGAACCCCCCCCATGGTTTCCGGCTCGCCGGTTTCAGGAACCAAGAGTTTAGAAATGACAAAACAGGCGGGGATGGTGAGGATCGAGGCTGATACTAAATGGCCGGCAATGCCGGGAAAACTGCCCCGCAAAAATCCCGCATATAACCCCAAGACCGAAGAGGCAATGGAGCCGAAACAACTGGTGAGGATGGCACAGAGTTCACTGCGGGTCATTTTCGGCAGGAAGGGTTTAACGGCGATCGCCGATTCAATCCCCACAAAAATATTCGCCGCCCCCGCGACAGATTCCGCACCACTAATTTTCATCGTGCGCTGAAAGATAACCGCAAACACCCGCACGATGGGCTGAATCACATTCATGCGATAGAGCAACCCCACCAACGCCGCAAAGAAAATAATTTGGGGCAGAGCGCGGAAGGCGAGAACGTAGGTAAAACCAGGGTTGAGGTTATCAGGGCCGAGGCGATCGCCCGGAACAGCCACATAACCATTGCCCACAGCGCGGGCAATCCATCGTGCCGCTGGCCCCGGCCCCGCCATCATGTTGGGGTCAGTGGCCAGGAGGGAATTGGGCCCCCCAAACAGGAATTTAGCCCCCGCCTCGGAAGCATCCAAAATCGGATCAATAACACTATTGATCCCGGCAATAAACGTACTGCCACCGCCAAAAACTACAACCCCCACAAGAAGCTGTAGCCCAATGCCAAAAATAATCACGTTCCACTGGACAACGCGGCGATTTTCCGAGCCAAGCCACGCAATTACACACAAAACACCAATGCCCAAGGCAGAGATAAGATTTAGCAAAAGATCCACAATCGTTTATCCATGGGGAAGATGAACTTCAGTTGCCGGGGCATTGGCTCAGGATAAATCTGCTCTGCCCCGCCAAGGGCATAATAGTATGATTTCTGTCGGATCGCTCAGGGTTACTGGAATTTACGGAAAGCCAACGTGACATTGTGGCCCCCAAAGCCAAAGGAATTGGAAAGGGCAACATTAACGGTATGGGCGCGGCTCTCTCCCGGCACATAGTCTAGGTCACATTCTGGGTCGGGGTTGGTGAGGTTGATCGTGGGGGGAACGCGGTCATGGGCGATCGCCATTGCCGTGGCCACCGCTTCAATGCCTCCAGAGCCACCGAGTAAATGCCCCGTCATCGATTTGGTGGAGCTAACGACAATTTCCGCAGCCCGTTGCCCCAAAGCCTTCTTAATCGCCCGGGTTTCCGTCACATCATTGGCCGGGGTACTCGTGCCATGGGCATTAATATAGTCCACCTGCTCCGGCGTTAAATCCCCATCTTGCATCGCCAACTCCATGGCCCGGGTTGCCCCCTGGCCATCGGGAACCGGCGACGTAATATGGTACGCATCGCAGGTCATGCCATAGCCGACAATTTCTGCGTAAATCTTCGCACCCCGTGCTTGGGCGTGTTCGAGTTCTTCTAAGATTAAAATGCCAGCCCCTTCCCCCATCACAAAACCATCGCGGTCTTTATCAAAGGGACGACAAGCGTTTTGAGGTGTTTTATTGCGGGTAGAAAGGGCTTTTGCGGAAGCAAAACCCGCGAAGGATAAAGGCGTAATCGCTGCCTCCGTACCCCCGCAGATCATCGCCTTCGCATAGCCCCCTTGGATAATCCGAAAGGCATCCCCCACCGCATGGGAGCCAGCGGCGCAGGCGGTCACGACACAGGAGTTGGGCCCCTTCGCGCCGGTTTGGATGGCCGTCAGGCCAGCGGCCATATTGGCAATCATCATCGGAATCATGAAGGGGCTACAGCGGGAGGGGCCTTTATTGAGATAGATCTCCTGTTGCTCCTCCATCACCTTCAATCCGCCAATCCCCGTGCCAATCAAAACCCCAATCTGGTCAGCATTGAGTTCATCAATGACCAACTCCGCATCAGCGAGGGCTTGTTTACTGGCACAAACTCCAAATTGAGCGAAGCGATCCATCCGTTTGGCTTCTTTGCGTTCAAGGTAGTGATGGGGATCAAAGCCTTTGACTTCCCCCGCAATCCGGCAAGCATGGTTTGAGGGATCAAAATGGGTAATCTCGCCAATGCCGTTCCGTCCGCTCATCAACCCATCCCAATAGTCGGATAGGGTGTTGCCGATGGGCGTAATTGCGCCGAGACCCGTAATGACGACCCGTTTGCGTGGAAAGTTTGTCATAATCCTTGAATGCTAAAAGAGGAGAAGACCTGAATAGATCACCCGCATGGCGGCCAGATCACCCATTGATGATTTTGGGTGTAGCATGAACAAAAAGGGAGGCTTGATGGGTGAATTTAGCCCTGCTGAGACTCGTAGATGTGATCGACGGCTTTTTGAACCGTGTCGATCCCTTCGGCAACAGAGTCGGGAATTTCCACATCGAACTCTTCTTCGAGGGCCATGACCAATTCCACCGTATCCAAGGAATCTGCCCCTAAATCGCTGGCGAAGGTTGCTTCCGGCGTGACTTTGTCGGCCTCAACTTCCAGTTGTTCGGTGACGATCGCTTTCACCTTTTCAAAAATATCGTCTTTGCTCATGCTTGGATTAACCTCAAAATGCTTTGCTATGGGCAGAATAAAACCACGTTGATTCGCAGCGTTCTCCATCATACCCGGAAAGTGGGCATTCTTTTTCCGTGGTAATGGCGGTCTACTGCGATCGCCTTGAATCTGTAATTCTTAAAGAATTTCAACAGTTTACCACCTCAGGGCAGGCCGTGGGAGAGGATGAAAAGGAGAGTACTGCCTTTAGGATGTAGGTTGCTCTCGCCCGTCCCGATTCCGGATTCATCGCCTATGTCTGTCCCTGCTCTGCGCTATGCCTATTTCCCCGGTTGTGTGGCCCAGGGGGCCTGCCGGGAACTCTACGATTCCACGGCGGCGGTGACGGCGCACTTGGGGATTGAACTGTTGGAGTTGAAAAAAGCGGCCTGTTGTGGCTCCGGCACGTTCAAAGAAGATTCCCAACTGTTGGAGGATACCGTCAACGCCCGCAATATTGCCCTGGCGGAAAGTTTGAACCTGCCGATGTTGACCCACTGTAGTACCTGCCAAGGGGTGTTGGGCCATGTGGATGAACGGCTCAAGCACGCCCAAGTTCATCAACCGGACTATTTCAATCAGGTGAATGGTTTTCTCACCCAGGAGGGCTGTACGCCTTACCGAGGAACAACTGTGGTGCAGCATTTGCTCTGGGTGTTGGTGGGGGATTATGGGTTAAAAGCGTTGGGGGAACGGGTGGTGAAAGCTCTGACGGGTTTGCGCTGTGCCTCTTTCTATGGCTGCTATCTCCTGCGACCCCAAAGCACGCTCCCCTACGATGACCCCCTCCGGCCCCAATCTTTGGAGGATCTGTTTACCACCTTGGGGGCAACGGTGGTGGAATATCCAGGGCGAACCCAATGCTGTGGTTGGCCGATTTCCAGCTATGCGACGGAAACCTCCTTTAAGATGGCGGGGAAACATTTACGGGAGGCGATCGCCGCCGGGGCCGATTGCCTCGTTACCCCCTGCCCCCTCTGCCACCTCAATCTTGAATCTCGCCAGCCGGAAATTGCCCGAGTCATCGGTGAACCCCTGAATTTGCCCGTGCTACACCTACCCCAATTGGTGGGGTTAGCCCTAGGGTTAGACCCGCAGGTGTTGGGGTTGGATCGCCATGTGGTTTCAACCCAGCCAGTGTTAGGGAAATTAGGGCTGATCTAACCCGGCGTGGCTAAACTAGATCTAGCCATCATTAACCGGGAGTTGTGAGCAAGATGATCAGCAAATTGTGGGGCGGGGCCATTGCGATCCTCGGACTTTGGGCCGCCGCTCCGGCCCTAGCGGCCAACCCCGCCCATGTGCGCCAACTCCTGGAAACCAAAGAATGCCGCAACTGTGACCTCAGCGAAGCCAATTTAAGCGGCGTAGATTTGCAGCGGGCCAAACTCACGGGGGCGAATCTGATCGAAGCCAATCTCAGCGGCGCAGATCTGCAATATGCCGACCTCAGCGGCGCAAATTTGACCCTGGCTAATCTGGAAAGGGCGGATCTGCGCTACGCCGTCCTCGAACAAACCACCCTCTACCGCGCCCAAGCCAGCCGCGCCAATCTCCTCAGTGCCAACCTGCGCCGCGCCACCTTGACCCAGGCCAATTTCAGCGGCGCGGATTTGCGGCAAACGGTCTTAACTACCGCTGATCTGAGTGGGGCTAACTTTCAAGATGCTGACTTTAGCCGCGCTACGTTGATTGAAACGAATTTACGCCAAAGTAATCTCAGTAACGCCAACTTTACCAACAGTCGCTTAAATCAAGCCAATTTCAGTATGACGAACTTGAGTAACAGTAATTTGGCGAACGTCAATCTCAGTTATGCAGACTTGGCGCGGTCGGTGTTGCTGAATACGAACCTGAAGCGGGCCAATTTAGGGGGGGCGATTTTTCGGGATGCCCAAATGACGGGGGCGGTGTTGGAGCAGGCCAATTTGCGCTATGCGGTGCTCCGCAATGCCAATCTCCGGGAGGCGAATTTACGCAATGCTGATCTCAGTTATGGGGATTTGCGGGATGCGAATTTGTTTGAGGCGGATTTGCGCAATGCCAATTTAACGGCGGTGGAGTTGGGGACGTTGATTCTCTGTCGGGCGATTTTACCCGATGGCTCCCGTTCGGATCAGGGTTGTCGTCGCCGTGGGGAATTGGATGCGCCTTAAGCAATGCCTGAGCGATCGCTCAAATAAGGCGGCCTATAATGGGTGAATTATTGTACTGTTCTATCGCTCCAGACCGATGAGTTTAGAAGCCGGACTTGCCGCCCTTGAACATCAACAATATGGGCGGGCGATCGCCACTCTCCGCCAATTTTGCCATCGTCACCCGAACCCCCAGGGTAAGGAGTATTACAAGGCACAGATTGCCTTGATGCAGGCCTACCAAGCGACGGGTCAGCGGGGGCTGGCCCTGGAGGCCTGCCATTGCCTCATCGCTAGCCCCTACCCCCGACTCAGCCATTGGGCGCAACAGCAACGGCTGCTCCTCCAACCGCGTCCCCGCCATCGATGGGCAAAACTGTTGATCGCTACGGTCTTGACGGGGTTACTCCTAGCCTTAGTCGCCTTAGGTTGGCATCACATCGCCCCCAGCCCCACAGTTTTACAAAACCCCTCGCCCCCCAGCGATGCCGTCACCGCTGCCCCTGAGCCAGCGGAACCTTTTGGCCTTTATCTCTCTCCCGCTGTTCAAGATCAACTGATTGACGAACATTTAGGCGATCGCTCCCCCAACCCTCCCCAACTCACAGAACGGGATACGTTCTATCAAATCCAGGGCCAGACGGCGGCGCAATTGCTCGATGAAATTCAATACCGTAGCCCCCGGTTTGATCATTACAGTGGCCAGACGGCGATCGCCACCGCCTCCCTCAAACCCCATTGGCGTATGGAAGTGGTGCAAATGCAGCAGCAATTTTGTCGAGTGGCCACAGTGGAAACCCATGCGGATGTGGAATATACCTATCCCCAATGGGTGGATTATGACCAAGCCAATCCCCAGTTACAACAACGGTGGAATCAATTTTTTAACGCCGTCGTGCGCCATGAGCATGAGCACCGGAATATTTTAATGCGGGCCTTGGCCAAGGTTGAACCGGCGGTGTTAGCGTTGCCCGCTCAAACTGATTGCGATGGGGTCGTGGAAACGGCCAATAGCACCATTCACAGCATTATTGATGCCTCGAACGAGGAACAGCGCCGCTTTGATGAAACCGATGATCACCCGGACTATTACGCTCTCCGCACAATGATGATTGAGGAACTCCAAGGCCAATCGCTGTATTAACCCGTTCAATCCCTCGGTGTAGGGCCGCGCTTCGGGATAAAATTGGGGCGCAATCATAGGTGATCAGTCATGCGGATTTTAGTGATGGGGGGAACCCGGTTTATTGGGGTGGCGTTGACGCAGCAGTTGGTGGCGCAGGGCCATGAGGTGGTGTTGTTTAACCGGGGGAATCGACCCGCACCCGTGGCAGGGGTGGAGCAGATTAAGGGCGATCGCACCAATCCTGATCAACTCACTGCCCAACTCCAGGGTCAAGCATTTGATGCCATTTTCGACAACAATGGCCGGGAACAGGGGGACACGCAACCTCTGGCGGATCTGTTTCAGGGGCGCGTTGAGCATTTCGTCTATGTCAGTTCCGCCGGGGTGTATCAAAAGGGTGATCAATGGCCCCATTTTGAAGGGGATGCGGTGGATCCCAAGAGTCGTCATAAGGGGAAATATGAAACGGAGGCCTATCTGGCGGCGGCGGGCCTGCCTTGGACTGCGGTGCGGCCGGTGTATATCTACGGCCCCCAAAACTATAACGATATTGAAGCCTGGTTTTTTGATCGGATTGTGCGCGATCGCCCCATTCCCATTCCCGGCGATGGCCAGACGATTACCCAGTTGGGCCATGTGGAGGATTTAGCGGCGGCGATGGTGGCGATTTTGGGCAATGAGCGGGCCAAGGGGCAAATTTATAACATTGCGGGCGATCGCTTTGTCACGTTTAACGGCTTGGCGCGGGCCTGTGCCGCTGCGGCAGGGAAAGATCCTGAAAGTGTGGAATTGGTGCATTTTGACCCCAAAGCCTTCGATTTTGGCAAACGCAAGGCTTTCCCGTTGCGGGCGCAACATTTCTTTGCCGATATCCACAAGGCTCAGGCGGATCTCGATTGGTCGCCGCGTTTCGATCTGATTACGGGCCTTAAAGATTCCTTCACCCAAGGTTATTTAGCCAGTGGTCGGGATCAACAGGAGACGGATTTCTCCCTAGATGACCAAATTTTGGCGGCTCGTTAAGGGGTTGGGAAGAGGTGGGCATTGCCCACCCTACAGTTCTAAAGTTCTAAAGTTCTGCAATTTTGGCGTGGGGGGCGAAAGATTTTTGTGCCTCCGGCAGGCTTAAGCCAACGCCCCTACAGGGTTTTTCGGTTGTGGCTAACCCTGGGCTAATAATTGTGCTGCTGCGGCTAAGAGGGCGGCGCGGTCTTTTTCGAGGTTTTCTTGATGGTCGAGATAAGTCCCCAAGGCTTCGAGGGGATCGAGGGCATTGTTGGCATTGAGGGCGGGAACCCTTGGCCGTACCAACTGGCTCACCAGTTCCGGGCGGATCGTGTAGTGGTGGGCGGCCCCTAGGGCGGCATGGATGGGCCCTGCTTCCACCAGATCCAACTGATCCGGGCGAATTTGGTAAAGGAGGCGGACGACGGCATCGGTAATTTCCGTTTGGGCGATCGCCTTTAAAATCACCGATTGGGGATCTTCTTCCTTCGCCACATCAACGCGAATCGTCCGAAACGGCCGGGGGTCAACGGGGCAAAACTGCCATTGGGCGGAACCCTTGATAACTTCCACCAAGACAAACCCCTTATCTTCCTTCTCCTCACTAAAATCCACCCGCTCAATACTGCCGGGATAGACCACTGGGGGCTGATTATTGGGGTTAAGGTTTTGGTGTTTATGGACATGGCCCAGGGCCACATAATCCAGTTCCGGGCGAATAAACAAACTCACCGGCAGCGTAAAGCCTTTACCCACCGCCAGAAACCGCTCCGCTCCCAAATTGGCGCGATCGGCCATTACATGGGCCAGTAAGACCGTCGGCAGTTCCGGATCAAGATTGCGAATTTCATCCTCCAACACCACCGCCAATTTATCAATCAGCAGCTTTTGAATTTCCCCCATGGATTTGCCTTCGGTTTCCGGGCGGGTGAGGAGTGTCGCATTATTTAACCAAGGGAGCGTAATCACTTGAATACGGCCGTTGGGGGTATCAATGGGATAGGTGGCAATGTTCTCCCCGACAATAAACCCCGGCACCGCCAGCGTGTGATAAATCCCCAAACTATTCCCCCCGGAACCTTGGGAATGTTGGTCATGGTTGCCCACAAGCATAATTGTGGGAATCCGGGCATCGGCAAGGCGGCGAAACTGCGTGGCAAAGGCCCGCTGTACATAGGGGGGCGGCGTAGCATCAGGGAACGCATCCCCCCCAAACAGCACCAAATCCACTGGCTCATCCAGAGCGCGGTCAATGGCGAGGCTGAGGCTTTCCACAAAATCCTCTAAGCGCGTATTCATCCCCGTTTCAGGATTAGTACGGCCATGGTTAAAGCCGCTGCCGATGTGGATATCTGAGAGGTGGAGGAGTTTAATGGGAGGCATTTGAAGGATGAAGGATGAAGGATGTAGGGGCGAAAAATTTTTCGCCCTCCGATGTAGGGGCAAACGGTTTAATATTTGCGCCCCCAATATTTTCGCCCCTAGGAGGATAGGACTAAATGGGAGCCTTGATTGGTTTTTTGGACTTCGATGCGATGCTGAAAAGCTTCTTTAAATTGGGGCATATGGGTGACAGCCAGGATGCAGGCAAAATCGGAGGCGATCGCATTGATGGCGGCGACGAGGCGATCGCACCCCTCCCCGTCCTGTGTGCCAAACCCCTCATCAATAATTAACATCTGTAATGCTGCTCCGGAGCGTTGGGCGAGCAACTTCGCCAAAGCTAAACGAATCGAAAAATTAATCCGAAAGGCCTCCCCCCCTGAATAGGTTTCATAGGGGCGAGTGCCTTGGGCATCGGCGATTAAAATATCGAGGGTGTCGATCATTTTGGGGGCCTGTTTAGCCTTGGCCTGTTTTCCGGCTTTTTGGGTGAGGAATTGCACATGGAGTTGATTTCCCGTTAAACGAGAAAGGGTGTAATTGGTTTCTGCTTCCAATTGGGGCAAAACATTTTCAATCATCAGGGCTTGAATCCCATTTTTGCCAAAAGCTTTAGCCAGTTCATTATAAATGCGGTGTTGTTGTTTTAACTGATTAATTTGGGCTTCTGTTTCTGCATATTCCGCCGCTAATTGCGTCAAATGATCAATCTGGGCCTCAATGGCTCCAGCGTCCCGCTGATATTGGGCCAATTGGGCTTGGCGATGGTCGAGGGTGGTGGTGAGTTCGGCAATTTGGGCGCGATAATCCGGCAGGGTGGCCATGGTGGCCTGCAAGGTTTTAATCGCATCTAACACAGCGGCCCGCTCCTGCTCTCCTGTGGCTAACTGGGCATTTATTTGGCTTAATTCTGCCTCAATTTCAGGTTTTTGCTGTTCCGCAGTGGTGAGGCGTTGATAGTCTAATTCCCATTGGCTATGGTTGCGCAGCTGATGGCGGAGTTTTTGGTGTGCGTCGGGGTCGTAGCCGAGGGTGGCGAGGGTTTGATTCAGGGTTTGCAACTGTTGCGCCAATTCAGAAGTTTGCTCTAAAGCGGTGAGTTCCTGTTGAAAGGCCGTCAGACGGGCTTGGAGTTGGGGGATCTGTTCATTGAGAATGCTCTGACGTTTGCGGGCATCTTCAAGGCGGCTGGCTTTGGTTTCTGCCCAGCTTAATTTGCGCTCTTGACTGCGGAGTAAACTATGGGTTTTATCGTCGTATTGTAGGGCAGAAATTTGGTCAGTCAGTGTCATTAATTCCTGTTGTAAATCTTCTGCATATTGACCCGCATGGAGGGCTTGATCGAGATGCTCTAATTCGTGATCAATTTCCCAAATTCGTTCGCTAATTTCTCCCAATCGCTCCAATTGATGCTCTAATTTATTCACTTCCTGCTGTTGGCGATCGCGTTGCTCTAGCTCCTGAGCTAAGGCCGCTAACTCCCGCTTTAAATCCCCCTGTTGCCGTTGGGCATCGGTGATTTCCGTTTGAATATGCCAAAGATCTTCCTGTTGGGCGGTTTGGGCGGTTCGGTTTTTGGTGAGGACATGGGCGCGATCGCTCTCTCCAAGGGGGCGATCACACAGGGGACAATTCGCCCCCTCTGCCTGTAAAAACTGCCATTTTTGCTCCAAATCCGCCAGTGTATTTTTCAAAGCCTGCTGTTGAGCAGCTAACTCCGTTTGCCGGAGGGTTTGGGCCGACAGCTTCGATTCTAACCGCGCTCGATAGGTTTCTTTGCGCTTCAAATTTTCCAAGACCTCCTCCTTGGCGAACAATTCTTGACGGAGGGCGGGGCCGGTTTGTTTTTTCGCCGTTAACTCCCTTTTTTCCCGGGCTAGTTGATCCCGTTGGGCGCTGTAGCGCGATCGCACCTGGGCAATTTCCAGCCGTAATTGTTGGGCGCGATTTGCCCAGGGCGTAACCTGTTGTTGCCGTTGATCCAAATCCTGCAATTGACGGCGGCATTGGGCCAACTCCCGACAGCGTTCCTCAATGTTGGGGGCTTCGGCAAGCATGGGGACTAGATCTTGGCATTCCTGGCGGGCGCGGTTGAGTTCCGTTTCCGTTGTGCGTTGGTTGAGGTGAATTTGATTGCGGGCAGCATTCAGGGCGTTGATCACCTCTTGGCGTTGGGCGCGGGCAGCATGATCAGCGGTGGCGCGGTTCGTCAGTTCCACATCTTCCCGCTGCCATTGTTGCAATTGTTGATAATTTGCCCCAATGGCCTCCCGATTTTCCACAAGCCGGTTCAGTTCCCCCAAGGTTTTTAGCACCTTCGCCTGGGTTTGGCGGCGACGCTCCTGATCCCGATCCAGGGAAGCAAGGCGATTTTGTTGCCATTGCTCCTGTTCCGTGAGGCGATCGCGCTCATGGTTTTCCCGCTTGAGGGCTTCCAGTTGGCGCTGATCCGCCCCTTGGGCCCGCTGCAATTGTTGCAATTGTTGGGCTAAGGCATCCCGTTGCACCGTGAGGGTTTGTTGTTCCGCCAGACGGGCCGCCCGGGGTTCCTGTTGGCTGTTGAGCAAATCTTGCTGGGCCTTAAACCCCTTGGCGGCATCTTTGGCTCGTTCAGCGAGGCGATCGTATTCTTCTAATTTCAACAACTCCGCCAACACCTTTTTCCGCTCATTGGCCGGTACAAGCATAAATTCATCGGCCCGCCCCTGACGGAGATAGGCCGAATTCACAAAGGTGCGATAGTCCAGCTTAATCGTGGTAATAATTAAATCCTGGGTGGCGCGAATTCCCTTCGCATTGAGGGTACGGAATTGCGACGGCTGGGATTGAATTTGAAATTGTAACTCCCCACTGCGGCCCCTCGGTCGAGAACGAATCACCCGATAGGTTTCCCCCCCAATACTAAACGTAAAATCCACCCGCACCTCCTGCGCCCCGGTATGAATGAGATCATCCTCACTACCGGCCCGGCTTTTCCCCCAAATTGCCCAGGTCATCGCTTCCAACAGAGAAGATTTCCCCGCCCCATTGGCTCCACAAATACAGGCGGTATGGAGTCCTTGAAAGTTAAGACTGGCGGCTTGGTAGCTGAAGAAGTTTTTGAGGGTGAGGTGAAGGGGGATCATGGAGTGGGGAGTGGGAAGTGGGGAGTGGGAAGTGGGGAGTGGGGAATGGGGAGTGGGGAACAGGGAATGGGGAACAGGTAGGGGCGAAACATTTTTCACCGTTTAGCGGGTTTGCGATCGCCGGCCTTGGTTTTGCCTTCCTGAATGGGGAACAGGTAGAGGCGAAACATTTTTCACCCTCCACAACTCAGGTGGAGCAGATCAGTACAAAAAAGCGCCCCTTAGCCAAGAGGATACAATACGGACAAAAATTTCACCAATTTCTGCGAGAAATTGCGCCACATATGAATTTCTTATGTTAATCTAAGAATAAGGGTTTTATCGATTTTATCCATAGCGACTAGCGCGTTGAGCAGCAACAGGTTTTGCTCTGGGTCAGTCACCTTCCGCTTGGTTTTCCGGGCTAGGTGCATTGGGGCTGGCTGTTGGTGGCGTTTGTTTTGGTTACTCCAAACAAGAGTCCATGGAGAAGAAACAGTTTTGCCCTTGGGCAATGGAACTGTTAACCCAGCGGAGGAACACAACTGATCAGATTAGCTCGGTTACGGGTTATGTTCGTTCGGTAGGAGGGAGCCGTGAGGCCAAAGCAGTGCGGGAATTCGGTTCGCGAGTCCCCATCACTCTACTCACACCTTACTTCTCTGAGACTGATACCCACACCGAGATGTTTTGATGAGGAAGGCTACGGTGCTTGAAAAGAGCCGTGGATCTGCAATATTTCCCCAGGATACTGGTAACAGTGTGATGGGGCTGGCTGAAGGCGACTTTCCTGTTTTTAGAGAACGGGGACTGTCTTGGTGGCGCAGTGAAATGGTATTGGCGATAGGTACGCTAACGCGGATCGCACCCTAGCCCGCATTTTGAACTCTGCACCCCCCATTTAAGTTCAATTCCCCTGGAGGCGTGCTCATGATGATTCTGTTAATGGCAGTTAGTTACCTGCTATTGATTTATCTCTTGTTGGCCCTGGCACAGCGTGGAAAACGGCATGGCACAGTAACCACCCCTCGGAGTCTCCACTCCGGCGATTGCTGAACCCACCGCCCTCCTTCGCTCCCCACGGCTTTCTCGTTAAACGTCCACTGACTGAGCGGTTACAGGTTTTGTCTGTACCGTCGGCAGGTGGACGTTTTCTACATTGAGGCTATAGCCTAGCCACTTTTGAGCCAGATGGGTAAATGTGGCGGGATCCCCACTCACACCAAAGCGGGTCGGTTTGGGGTGGGGGTGGGGATTTTGCAGCCCCAAGGCTTGGAGTTCCTGGGCAGCGGCTTCGGCTACAAACGTGGCGGGGTTGATGCAGCGCACCGTTGGCGGCAGGAGGCGACGTAACACAGGGGCAAGATGGGGATAGTGGGTGCAGCCGTAGACTAATGTATCAATGCCTTGATCGAGGAGGGGTTGAAGGTATTGGGCGGCGATGGTTTGGGTATAGGGGTCATGGAGGCGATCGCCCTCAATCAACGGTACAAACTCCGGACAACCCACTTGCCACACCGCCACCGTGGGATCAATTTCGTGAATTGCTTGGCCATAGGCCCCACTAGCCACCGTTGCTGGCGTGGCAATCACCCCCACCCGCCGGCCCCGTTGCACCGCCGCCTTTGCCCCCGGCAAAATCAACCCTAAAATCGGCACCGGAAATTCTGCTCGCACCACATCCAAAGCCAAGGCCGAACTGGTATTGCAGGCCATGATCACCATTTTGGTATTTTCCGCCATCATCCAGGTGAGAATTTCCCGGACAAACTGAATAATTTCCTCCGGGGTACGGGTTCCGTAGGGGAGGCGAGCCGTATCGCCAAAATAGAGGATTGATTCCCCCGGTAGGGTATGTCGGAGGGCCTGAAGCACCGTTAATCCACCGACACCGCTATCAAATACGCCAATATGCTGCTGTTGCATGGTAATCATCCCAGAGGAAAAGGTCAACGCGGTGAGCGGGGCGCTCCACGATATTCCATCGCCCCCCGCAGAGTATGTTTAGCAAGTATAATTACTCAGCTCTAATTTTGTTGCAAATAGAGCAGAATTCCCCGCGAGATCGCCTGGGCCATTTGACTGCGAAATTGGGGATTGGCTAAACGAGGGGCATCCTCTGCCCCCGTGACAAAACCCACCTCCACCAGTGCCGACGGCATCGCTGAGGTGCGTAACACATAAAAACGCGCCTGCTTCACACCCCGGTTCCGCATCGGAATACTTTGTAAAATACTACTTTGAATGCTTTGCGCTAATCGTTGCCCCTGACCGGAAAAATAGAAGGTTTCCACCCCATTGACATCGGGGCGACTCATACTAATGGCGTTGGCATGGATACTGACAAAAATGGTCGCCCTTGCTTGGTTGGCCATTTGAGTGCGGGCCGCGAGGGTGATGAAGCGATCATCAGAACGGGTCATCATCACCTGCACGCCCTGCTGTTGGAGCGTGCGGGCCACTTCTAAAGAAATGGGCAAAATAACATCTTTTTCCCGTAAACCACCAATGCCAATGGCTCCGGGATCGCGGCCCCCATGGCCGGGGTCAAGGGCTACCAAATTGCGGCCGGTGGGTTGGGGGAGGGGGCTGTTATTGGGTTGGGGCGTGGGGGGGCGGCCGATGGTTGTAGGCGGCTGACTGGTGGGGGGGATGCGAATGGGCCGGTTTGTACTGGTTTGGGGTTCTAACCTTAGGGCTAAGGTGGTGGGGTTGAGTTGGCTCAGATTCCCCGCTTGAAAATTGGTGGCGGGATAAACCACAATTTCCACCGTTGACCCCCGTTGCCGTACCCGCAATTGGGATACAGGACTATTGACCGGCAGTTGAGATTGGGCCACGGCATCATCGACCCGTGCATTGGGGATCGTGATCGTATAGGCCCGATCCACTGTGCTCCATTGTTTGGTGCCGGTAATGCCGCGATCGCCCCGGATCACCAATTGATTCCCCCCACTAATTTCAATGGCCGTAATCGTACTGTTAGCCTGGGCCTCAAGACGGGGCAGGGGACGATTGGCCACAGAGGGAAGGGGAGAGCGCACAGCTTGGGGCAATTCCACCTGCCATTCCGTGGGGGATTGGCCCGCAATCCGGATCTGTTGGGGGTCGAGGGTATAGCCGGGGGCCATCTCCACCACCAACTGACTGGTTTGGGGATCAACGACTTGGGCTTGAATGGTGGCGATCGCCCCCTCCCGCCATTGCTGACGCTCCACCGCTGCCACATCCACCCCTGGCAAATCAATCACCAGCCGAGTCGGATTTTGCAGGAGGCGGGCCTTCGGCTGCACCGCCTCATCGGTGGAAAACACCAGCCGGTTTTGAGCCGCATCAAACTGCCAAAACACCAACCGGGCAGCTTCAGCGGGGATACCCCAAAGACACAAACTCAAAACCGTAAACAAAAAGCCAAATCGCTGCATAGATTAATGACGAACTCAATAAAGGCAGACGGTGAATAGGGCTAACCTTTTGGTTCAGACAATTCCGTCGCCGTGGGTGCGGGATCACGAAACACAATCCGCAGCAGTGGCGGTGCTAAAAAGGTGGTCGCAATTACCATCATAATAATGGCCGCATCCGTCGATGGCGACAAGACCCCACTTTCGGAACCCACCCCCGCAAACACTAAACCCACCTCGCCCCGGGGAATCATCCCCACACCAATGGCCAATTTTTTCAATTTGCCCTCACCGCCAAAGACCGTAAAGCCGGTGATCACTTTCCCGACAATCGCCACCACAATCAGGAAAGCCGCCACCGCCAACCCTTCGCGATTGGTGGGATTGGCGGGATTCAACACACTCAAATCCGTGCGGGCCCCCACAACCACGAAGAACACCGGCACCAGGAAATCCGCCAAAGGCAAAACCTGCTTCTCCAGTTCAGACCGTTTGTTCGTTTCTGCCAAAATCAAACCGGCAGCAAACGCGCCGAGGATGGCTTCCAGGTGGATCGCCGTCGCAATATAAGAGAGGAAAAACACAAACACTAACGCCGTCAGGAGAATCTGACCCCGGGTTTTCATCTCCGCCACCAGGTTTTCGTAGAGGGGCTTGATCAAATAGCGACCCAGTAAGATTGAGCCGATTAAGAATGCCCCCGCACTGACGATCAGATAGAGAATATTGCTGATCTCCACTTCTCCGGTCTTGGCAAGGCTGGCCACCACCGCTAAAACGATAATCCCGAGGACATCATCTAAAACCGCTGCCCCGATGATAATTTGCCCTTCCGTCGAAGACAGTTGACCAATTTCCGCCAAAACCTTAGCGGTAATCCCGATACTGGTAGCTGTGAGCGCTGCCCCGGCAAAAATAGCCGGAATGAGGGGAACGCCAAACAGATAAACCAAGCCGAAGGTACCAGCGGCAAAGGGCGCAACCACCCCCACCACAGCCACCACAGCCGCTTGGGGCCCGACTCGAATCAATTCATCCAGCTTCGATTCCAAACCAATTTCAAACAGGAGCAAAATCACCCCTAGTTCTGAGAGGACGGAGATCACTTCGCTTTGGCTATCAAAAACAGCCCTTGCCCCCTCCGGTGCAAGACCAGCGGTGAATTCCAGAAACTTAATAATCAGGGAATCATCAGCGGTAATGCCTTCACCAGGGAAAACAATCAGGTGTAGGGCCGACACCCCCACCACCACACCCCCTACCAATTCCCCCAATACTGGGGGCAAGTTAATTCGGGTGCAGAGTTCGCCACCGAGCTTACTGGCAAAATAGACCACCACTAAACTGAGCAAGACCCCGGCTAAGACCATCGAACTGTCTGCCGCTTCTGCTTCTGCCGCCGTTGCCAACCAAGGGAGCGGCGTTAAGCCAAGTTTGAACATTGGAGCGTGGATCGCATTGACCCCGGTCATGAATTCGAGCATGGGCGCAATAACATTAATTTACAGTCTCTACACTTTACAAGACTTTACAAGGCAATTTGCAAATCCTGACAATAGGAAGCCCATCAATCTAAATGATGGGCTTGTTCAGGATTACTAATCATCAAACAAAGTGATTTTGATTGATTAGTTTTAGGGGTGATTATCTATTGTTGCACTAATGTTAAATTCATGATCCGCGAGGCATCTTGATGATTGGCTTGAATCGTAATTTGGTAGCGCATTCCCCGTTGCACCACAGGGGGACGGGGGACGGTGACGCTAAATGTCCCATCGGGCCGCACCGTTGTAGGCGTGCGATCGAGCAACGTCGAACCGCCCCCTAAACGAATCAACCCCCCCAAAGCACTGGGCGCTTCAGAAACCACCGTCACGACTACATTTGCCCCGGGCAACGTCCTGCCGGTGAACGTGAAACCATTGGCGGCATTGACAGCACCATTATTTTGATGGCTGGTGAGTTCCACGGTTAAGGGTTGGGCGGCGGTTGTGGGGGTGTTGGTGGGGGTGTTGGTGACGGTTCCGGTGGTTTGGGTTTGCTCCACTTGGGCGGTGGTTTGGGCGGGGTTAAAGGCGAAGGCTTGGGGAGCGACGCTATAAACCACACGGCCGCTGCGTTCGAGGCGACCAATCACTACCCCTTCCGTTACCCGGTCATTGGATCCTACGGGGAGCGTGACTCGGTAGACACCGCTGGCGGTTTCCGTGGCGGTTAAGGTGCGCACGGTTTGGCCATTTTGGACGAGGAGAACCGAGGCATTAGCCCCCGCCGTTCCCCGGAGTTCAGCGGTGAAGGTATCGCCACTGGTGAGGGGTTGGGTTGCGCCGTTGTGGGTGACGGCGGTGAGGGCGAGGGTGACATCGGCTACTTGGAAAGACCAAGTGCCGCGATAGCCGGCCCCTTGGGTGTTGGTAAATTCTACTTGAACGGTGTAGTTACCGGCGGCGAGGGGTTGGGGGGGATTGTAGGTGAAGCTGCCGGTGGCCATGGTGGCGGTGACTTGGTTGGTGATGTCCCGGCCGTTGAGTTGGACGCGGATCGATTGGGGATTGACTAACCGGAAATCATCAAATTGCCAGGTAATGGGGGTGTTGCCTGCAATGCCTGAGCCGCCAGGGGTGGCGGCGACAATTCGCTGGGCCGCGCTGGGGGCTGCGGTGAGTAGGGGCAGGGTGGCTAGGGTGGCGGTGGTCAGGAGGCCTAAACTGGCTTGGGCGAGGATCTTGGAAATTTTCATGGTTTGATTTGAATAAACAATCACAAGAATAGACAAAAGAGCAAGGAGCGTTTGAGGTGGACGGTTATCCTCAATGGGGATAGCGGTGTTGATCTGACCCTTTGCCTCATCCGAGGGCAGCGGGTCTGGCATGGATCAACCCATCGCTGTGGGTCAGAGCACCCCTATCCCGACAGTCTGGATTGATGGTGACATGGGAAGGGGGGCGATCGCCATGGCCGTATGCCAGTCCTTTCCCCCTGCACTTGGCGGGATTTGCATCCATCAATGAATGCATCAGCGGATCATGGATTACTCTTCAACTAGACAAGACCCAGAGATTAAGGCAAGCTGATTTGCCATGGGGCTGTTGCTCACGCCCATTTCGTTGACTCCTAATCAACCATGATTCGTTCCCCCCTTTCCCCCCATCCTTTCCTTTGGGCTGCTGGGCCAATCGCGGCGAAATTGACATCGCCCAACGTGGTTGAAGGCCGCTATAAGGTGCTCTACCCCAAGGTATGGCAGGATATCTATCCTGAACAAATCCCCCGCTTGCCGGATCCCATCCCGCCCTCGGTGTTGCCTTATCTAAAACTCTCTAGCCTCAGGCTCCATCTCCCCACCGTTTATGGGATGTGCCAAGTGGGGGGACAGCCGGTGTTGTTGTTGAGCCATGGCGTGATTGATCATCGGGGGCAGCGGTTGCCCACCCTTGAGCAGGCTTGGGGAGAGGCAACCCCTTTGCGTCAAGCCTATTGGTTTTGGCAGGCGTTGCAGTTGTGGCCGGTACTGGCGGCGGAAGGGGTGACGGCCAGTTTAACGACATTGGATTATGTTTGTGGTGCGGGGGGATTTTTGCGGTTGCAGGAGTTAATCCTGCGGGGGGCGACGTTGGGGGATTTTGCCGAGGCTTGGGGGCTGTTGGTTGAGAGGGCCCATGAGGCGATCGCCCCTCCTTTGGAAAATATTATCGAAATTCTCCGCCAACCCAACCCTTCCCTCGCGGTGGCAGAGAAACTACTCAATCAAGTTTTATTAGAGCAGGCGGCCCAATTACCCTTGGCGGTACAGGTGGCCAGCGGCACTGACCCCGGCGCAGCCGATCGCATCAATGAAGACCACCATTATCCCCAAGGCGTAGATCTGCAACGGCCAGGCCAGGAGCATTTGCTGTTGGTGTGTGATGGCATTGGCGGCCATGATGGAGGGGCGATCGCCAGTCAAATGGCCGTCCAATCCCTGCGGCTCCAGGTGCAAGCCCTCTTACAGGAAATTGTCGAAGATCCGGAAATTATGGAGCCGCAGGTGGTGGCGGATCAACTCATGGCTCTGATTCGCATTGCCAACAATGTGATCTGCGCCCGCAACGATGAGCAGGAGCGTTCTGCCCGCCAACGCATGGCCACAACCCTTGTCCTCGCGTTGCAACTCCCCCAACAGATCGATACGCCGGAACTGCGGGGGGAAAGCCATGAACTGTATATTGCCCATGTGGGCGATAGTCGCGCCTATTGGATCACCGCCGAGGCCTGCCAATGTTTGACCGTCGATGATGATATTGCCAGCCGGGAGGTGCGCCTAGGGCGGAGTTTACCGGCGGCGGCTTGGCAGCGGGCTGATGCGGGGGCCTTGACCCAGGCATTGGGAACGCGGCGGGGCGATCGCATTACCCCCACAGTGCAGCGATTTTTAATCGAAGAGGATGGAATTTTGTTGCTCTGTTCCGATGGGTTGAGCGATCGCCATTTAATCGAGCGGTGTTGGCAGGATTTTGCCCCCATTGTTCTCCAGGGCGCGATGAGTTTAACCGAGGCAGTGAAGGCATTGGTACAGTTAGGGCGACAGCGGAACGGCCATGATAACGTCACCGTCGTTGCGGCCCACTATAGCGTCACCGCCAATACCCTCATCACAGCCCCCACCCCGCAAATCGCCGACCGTCCCCCTACTCAACCAGAGCAAGCCGAGATGGGTGACAATGCCCCCATTGCCTTTCCCGAAGAATTCCGAGCCACCAACTTTAGCGACCCCCTGCCGGAAAGTAACGGCAACTTGCCCCTAGATTTTGACGATATTGACAGCTTTCACAACTTTGATCTTGAAGATTTCACCAACGATGAGCCAGACTTTATTCCCCCAGCGGTGAGTGCAGAGCCGCGCCCGGCAGTGGAAGATTTTGAGCCTTCCATCGATTCAAGGCCACGCCCTGAAGACTCCAGTTATCCCCCCAGAGAAGCCCCCACTTCTCCCCCAGCGGCCGGCGTTGAATCCCGGCCCTCTGTGCGTGAGCCAGTGATCTGGGGAGAAAGTGATGTGGTGATGGGCATGGAGGACGCTGATCCAGTTGCGGATTTCCCTCGGTCAGCCGATGAACGAGACCAACCCATTGATCCCAATTTAGAAGTTTCCCCCGCCTTTTTTGAGGATGTGGAGGAGGAAGAACTATTTCCCGCCGGTTTACCCGTGGAGCGTCGCCAAACCTTTAGTTATGTGGCCTTGGGGATGGGGGCGATCGCCCTAATCCTCCTCGTCTTCGTGATCATCCAAGGCCAAATCCGCCAACGGGAAATGCGCCAACAGGAAGAATCTCGCCCCATCATCAGCCCCCCGACGGAGTTGCCGGAGCTAGAGCCGGAGCCGGAGTTACCGCCCCCGGTAGAGGAGTAACACTGCCCCCCAAAGCAGTAACAATGGCCGTCGTATTGGCAATCAGCATCTTGATATAGCTATCCCCTGAACTCCCAGGCGCACCAGTGGAATCGGAATAGAGGGGTTGAGCAGCGAGTTTTACCCCCGCCTCTTGGGCCACAGTGCGAATCAGCGCATCATTAATCGTCGTTTCGGCAAAAATAGCCGGAATGCCAGCGGCACGAATTTGCTCACTGAGGGCCTGTACCGTTTGGGCGCTGGGCTGCTCCTCAGTGCTGATCCCAATTAAACTCCCCAACATTTCCAAGCCGTAGGCATCGGTGTAGTAGGCAAAAGCGTCGTGAGTCGTGACCAGTTTACGCTGTTGGGGGGGAATCGTCGCAATTTGGGCAGTGATCCAACTATCGACCGCTTCCAATTCGGCGATCAAAGCTGCCGCACGGGTGCGAAACTGCTCGGCATTTTCAGGAGCCAATTCCACCAAAGCATCGCGAATCACCTCCACCATCACAATCCCATTACGGGCATTGCCCCACACATGGGGATCAGGAACCCGTTGATTTTCATATTCCATCTCCAAGGGAGGAATCTCTTCCCCAACAGCAAAACGGCGGCCGCTGACGTTGGCCATAAGGCGGATCAAGGCCGGTTCGAGGTTGTAGCCGTTGTAGAGGATCAGATCTGCCTGTTCGAGGGTGATCGTGTCTTGGGGGACGGGTTCGTAAACATGGGGATCATCGCCAGGTTTGAGAATGCTGGTGAGGGCGATCGCCTCCCCCCCAATATCTTCAGTGAGGTCAGCCAAAATCGTGTTGGTGGCAACAACAGTGGGGCGATCATCTGGGGGGGCTGAAGAGGGTTGACAACCCGTAAGGAGAAGGGCGATCGCGAGGGGAAACAGGCCAAGGTACTTCATGGGGATTTATCATAATTCTTTCATTATTTTCTCATATTTTTTTCATGATTGAAGGGTTTTTGAAGGCAGAAGGATGAAGTGGGAAGTGGGAAGTGGGAAGTGGGAAGTGGGAAGTGGGAAGTGGGAAGTGGGAAGTGGGAAGTGGGAAGTGGGAAGTGGGAAGTGAGAAGTGGGAAGTGAAGAGTAGAAAACTATTTCTGCCTTCTGCCTTCTGCCTTCTGCCTTCTGCCTTCTGCCTTCTGCCTTCTGCCTTTTATTCTGCCTTCATCCTTCATCCTTAAGAAGCCTGTGGTGGATGAAGTGGGTCACTTGTGGGTGGGATTGTTCTACGAAATGCTGATCTAACTCGGTTTGCAATAGGTCTCGTAATTCGGGAAACCGGCCTAAAATCACCTGCTCCGGTTGATATTTCGCCATCAGATCCGCCAACCATGCCGCCGTAATTTGCCCTGAGGCAATGCGCTTACGGGAAATCATCGCCAATTCTGGCGGCACGTTCAGCCCCCCATGGGCCGCATAGATGGGCAAATCCGTCAGCAACCAATGGGTTTGGGATTGATAATTCTGTACTTCTTGAAAAACGAGATGATGGGCGGCGGTTTCGCGGGCAAAAACTTGGTTTTGGTGTTGGATGAGAGCCAATTTAACAGGGGTGGCCAGGAGGAGGAAAAGCAACGTCCAACCGAGGGGGGATTGCCATTGTTTACGCCGCCGCCAGTTTTGAGCCATAGCCTCCAGGCCAAAGGCCGCTAACCAACAGAGGGGAATGGAAATGAGCAAATAGTGGTGATACCAGAGGGGTTTATGGTTGATGAGGAGGAGCGTGATCGTGGCTAACCAAATCAGGGGTAAGCCGCGATGGGATTGAACACCTTTCCACCCCAAGGCCCCAATCCCCCAAATTGCCAGCACGCCATAATCTAAATCCTGCACATAAAACACCAACACATCCCGCCAACTGATTTCATTGACAAAGACGGATTTGACATCATCGCTGACATGAAATTGCCAAAAGTCACCCCAATGGGCGATCGCTCCGGAGGTGAAAGCGATGGTGATCCAGCCAGTGGCAAGGGCAAGGAGAAAGAGGGATCCCCCCCAGCCCCCCTTAAAAAGGGGGGAGAGTTGGGGATTGTGGGATTCTTTCTGGCCTTCTTTAACAAGGGGGGTTTTGGCGGGTAGGAACCAGAAGAGGGCCAAGATGGGGATTAGGAAGAGGGTGTACATCTTGATTTGCATGGATACGGCCAGGGCTAGGCCGGAAAGGAGGGCTAGGCCGGCCTGTTGATGGGGTAAGCGTCCCTGGGCAGCAATCAAGGCATAGATGGCCAACATCGCTAAGGTTAAGCTGGGTAGGCCAATCATGGCTGATACCGTGAGGCGAAGAAAGTTGCAGGAGAGGATTAAGCAACCTGTGGCGATGAGGGCGGCGCGATCGCTCACCGTCAATCGCACCACTTGGGCAAAGGCCCAAACTAATACCGTGGCAAACAGCAGGGAGAGCGATCGCCCCACCACCACCACATTCTCAAACCCCCACCCCTGCCAAAACCGCAGCCAATGGCTGAGGATGACCACAAAAACCGGGGGCTGATCCGTCCAAATCTCCCCATAGAGGGCATAGCCTTGGCTATAGAGTTGAGCTTGAGAAAAGCTTAAACCTTCATCGGTATCAAATTGAAAGGTTGAGGAAAAAGGCATCAGCCAGAGGGCGATCGCCATAAAGGCTAAGGGTAAACCGAGATGAAAAATCCAAGGTTGCCACCGAATCGGGCGAATTGCCCCCAGGGTAGAATTTGCCACACCAAACACCAAAAAACTTAGCCCTTACTGTAATACAGTTTGGCTAAGATAATGGTTGATCGCCGTTTCATCTGAGCTTATGTTTTAGGCTTTTGTGGTGAACTCAAAGGGATTGAGTAGTTCAACACCAAACGAGGAAAAATCAGCAATGTTGCGGGTCACAACAGTAAGGCTATTCACTTGGGCGATCGCTGCAATCATCGCATCCTCATAAAGAGTGTTTGACTTTCGGTGCATGAATTTTGCCCAGCAACGAAATGCTGGCCCATCCATCGGTAAAACGTTGTAGGAAGCGGCCACGAGATCTAGCCACGCCTCAATTTCCCCAGCCTTCTCTACATCCTGCTCACGGGTCAGTTCAATGCCCGCCTGAATCTCGCCCAGCGTTACCGTAGCTAAGTAGAGGCTGGAGTCGTCTACAGACTTCAGCCACTCGATAACAGCACCATGGGGCCGTGGTCTGCGAAGCTCAGAGACAACATTGGTATCGAGCAGGTACATGGGCGTTATTAGAGAGCGACTGCTTGGCGGCGTTGGGCTTTGCCGCGATCAGGAACCAAGCTGTCAGTGCGGGCCGAGTCGGCAAGGAGCAATTGCTTGAGAGAAGGGCGGGCCGCCGCCTGAAGCCGTCGCCACTCATCAATAGGAACCAATACAGCAGTTTCAGTACCCTGGTGAGTTAGCACCTGTGGGCCTTCACTCACGCAAGCGTCCAGCAACTCACTAAAGCGGGCTTTCGCGTCCTGAACGGGCCAAATCTGCATAGGCTAGTCCTCATATCGATCTAAATTCTAATCTAGATGGCGGCAATCTCTCACGTTACCGCAATTAACAGGGAATGGTGGCGCGGATCGTGCAACCTTGGCCCGGTGCGGTGATTAATGTGAATTGACCGCCGATCGCCTCAATGCGATCGCGCATACTTTGTAAACCGAACCCTGTGGTATTTTGTGCAGGATCAAACCCGCAACCGTTATCCACCAAAACTAAAGCGATCTGCGTTAGTTTGCCCATCGCCCCCGGCGTGATCTTCAGCGTCAGCTTAACCGCCGTTGCCCCACTATAGCGGGTGATATTCGTTAAACCCTCTTGGATTAAACGGTAGAGGGCGGTGCTGATTTCCGCTGGCAGAGAGACGGGGAGATTGATTTCAGGATTAACGACGATTTGCGTCGTCGTGGTGAATTGATCGAGTAAAGTTTGCACCGCTTGGGAGAGCGATCGCCCCTGGAGGGGACTGGTTTGCAACGATGCCACCGATTGACGCACATCCCGCAGCGCATCCTTGCCCAATTGGCGGGCGGCGTTGAGGTGGGTTTCCCCCTGCTGCCAATTTTGCTGTTTCCAGCAGAGGACGGCATTTTCTAACTGAATACTTTGGGCCGTGAGGGAATGGCCAACGGAATCATGCATTTCCCGAGCGATGCGGCTGCGTTCCTGTAACATCGCTTGATTTTCAATTAACAGCGCATAGCGGCGAAGACGGCGATTGGCTGCAATCAGGGCTTGGCGGCTTTCCCGTTCCGATAATACTGCCCCCACCAAGAGCAGGACGAAAATCAGCACCAAGCCAAACAGCAGCGCCGAGTTGATCATTAAATTGAGTAAAAATTGCTGTTGCTGGCTAGCATCAAGGGATCCCATGCCTCGACCATGTTCCGCAAAATGCCGAATTCGCATCCACAGCACGATCAGAAAAGAACCATAGGCCCAGAGCGCGGTGATAATTCGCCCCCGCCAGGGGAATAAAATACAGGCCCGCAACACCACCACCAAGAGTAAGGCGGAAAAAACCGTATTGCCCCGCCCCCCCACCGACACCGCCAGCCAACTGATGCTAAATCCAGCGATCGTGTAAAGGATCGCAACCCCTTGGGAACCGATGGGCAACCTCAGGCCCAACCCTCCCAGGAGGGCAATGCACCCCAATACCGCAAGGGGAATATTGTGGGGATCCACCGCCATCATGGGCGGGCGGGGCCGATGGATAGACAGGGCCGCAATCATGGCAATGCCCAACAAAATCCACTCCAAATAGAGCAAAAGCCGAAAAGACCGTTCCTGAAGGCGATCGCCCATCCTCACCTCAAAGTTGCCCTGGTTCTATCCCTTTATCATAGTCCAGCCCTTCCTCAGACTCCGCGTTAGGCCAACCTAGGGAGCAACACCACCCCCGTTAACCCGCAAACCCCACCATCCCATCTGATAAGATTGAGGCAATTTCACACTGACAACCATTCATGGAGATCAAGGCTTTTAGCGAGCTTTTCCCCCTTTTCAACACTGCCAGCCCCGAAACCCTCGAATGGCTCCTTTCCGTGGCCGTCAAGCATAGCTACCCCAGAGACCGCGCTGTGCTGATGGAAGATGCCTGGGGCAATGCGGTTTATTTCATTGTCTCCGGCTGGGTGAAGGTGCGGCGCTTATCGGGGGAAAGTGCGATTACGCTGGCGGTGATGGGCCGGGGGGATTTTTTTGGGGAGATGGCAATTTTAGATGAGTCGCCCCGCTCAACGGATGTGGTGGCCCTCTGCCCGGTGGAGTTACTGAGTGTTTCCGCCCAACGGTTTATTCAAACCCTGTTTAAAGATCCCCAATTGCATCATCGAATGTTGCAATTGATGGTGCAACGGCTCCGTTATTCCAATGTCCGGTTTCAATTGCGCAACCAACCCCCAGCGATTAAGCTGGCGAAAATGTTGGTGATGTTGGCGGAGCATTACGGCCAACCGACGGCAAAGGGGACGGAAATTTTAATGATTCCCGATGAGGATCTGGCGCAGATTTCCGATATTACCGCCGAAGAGGTGCGCAAAATTATTGAAAAACTCCACAGTAAAAGCTGGGTGGAAATTGATCCCCAACAGCGATCGCTCTGTATTGTCAACCTCAAGCAGTTGAGCCATCTGGCGGGGCGGGTGTAATCGTGATCAGTCCGTGGGTTTGCAGGTCGCTGATCAGTTTCAGGAGGTCTTGGCTGAGGTGTTCCGGCTCGACTTCGTATTCTGCAAGGAGTTGGGCTTGGGCGATCGCCACTGAATCCGACTCATTCAACACCGCAATCATCCTTGTGCCAATGTCATCGAGGCCGAAATATTCCTCACTGTTGAGGTTGAGGAGGACAGATTCCCCCGCGAGTTCTTGGATGAGAACATCGGGGGCGAGGGTGATGCGATCGCCAAGGGCAATAGAGGACATTAGGGGTTTAAGTAGCGTTCGATTAACAGAATAGCGACGATATCATCCACCGGCCGAGGAGGGAGACGCATCCCTTGGGGAATGAGGCGGGCTAACCCTTGGGGGGGGAACATTTGCCAATAGCGATCGCGGGCTTCGAGGCTGCTGTTGCGCTCATTGACAAAGTTTAAGGGGATATCGGCAGGAAACAGGGGTTTTACCTCAGCAGCCCATTGTTGGGCGGTGGTTTGGTTGCCCATGACGATCTGGGTGATGGCGTAATCTTGTTGGAGTTGGGTGAGGATTTGAGGAACATCATCCCGGTTCACCACCTGATACCATTGGGGCGTACCGTCGGGATAGGCGATCGCCACCCCACATTTATCCCGACCGGGATCAAAGCCGAGAATCATTTAAGGTTTTGCCTCCGGCTCAATGGGTTCAAAGGCTTGGCAAAATTCCCCTAGGCCCGCTTTTAAAACATAGAGCACAACGGGAGTCGCCAAAGCAGCGGGGATCAGTTCAGAACTGGCCACAGCAATAATTGTTTTTTCAATGGCCCCCGTTTCAAGATTTTGACGGGGGATCGCTTGGCAAATCACCGCCCGACAACGTTTGGCTAAATCGGCGAGCCATTCGCCGTTATCTTCTTGGGGTTGTTGCCCAGCCCGGATCGCGAGGGAAATGGTGGCATCGGCTAAATTGCCCTCACAGTCTTCAATTTCCGTCAGCGCTTTCAGGGCCGGCGGATAGTTACTCAGTTGGGCGCGAAACTGTTCGATTTCGTCGGGGGAAAGGGTGGCCATCGTGGAGTATCGTGAAATTTCGAGCAAAATATGTTTGCAAACCATATCTATCAAAGATAGCACTATGCTTTCAGCCCTTCGCCATCAGTTAATTGTCTCTTGCCAAGCGCCAGCAGATTCACCCCTGCATCAACCGGAAATGATTGCGGCGATCGCCGCCGCCACAGTCAACCAAGGGGCAGCGGGGGTACGCATTGATACGCCGGCCCATATCCGGGCGGTGCGCCAACGTTTACCCGAAATCCCGATCATTGGCTTATGGAAGCAGGTGCTCCCCGATTATCCGGTGTATATTACGCCCCGGATCGAAGATGCGATCGCCGTCATTGAGGCGGGGGCGGATATTGTCGCCATTGATGCCACGGAGCGCGATAGGTGCGCTAGCGCGGATCGCCCTGTACCCTTGGGGGAATTGATTCAAGCCATCCATGACCGGGGTAAGTTAGTGATGGCAGATATTGATAGTTTAAGCAGTGCCGCCCAAGCCGTGGCCCTAGGGGCGGATCTTGTCGGCACAACGCTCTACGGCTATACAGAACTCACCCACAACCAAGCCCCCCCCGCTTGGGAGTTATTAGGGGAAATTGCCGCCCAATTGGATACCTTCACGATCTGTGAGGGGGGAGTAGCAACACCGGAAATGGTGTGCCGGGCCTTGAATAATGGTGCGGATGCGGTGGTGGTGGGGACAGCAATCACGGGGATTGATCTGCGCACCCAAGCCTTTTTAGCGGGTTTGCAGCGATGAACTGGGGGAGCAAGGGGCGCAGCCTACGGCGTTTATCCTCGCAGGATTGGCGCTGGTTCTGCCTAGCCTATGGGTTGTTGCCGCTCATTGCATTGTTATTACAACAGCGGGGATTGCGCCGCACCCAAAACCTATTAACCCGCTATCCCCTCCCCAAGGTGGAGCGGCGGATTGCTGTGAAGCGGTTGGCGGCCATGGTAATGCTGGCGGATCGCTATAGTCGCCCTTGGAGTAATTGCCTGAGGCGATCGCTCCTCCTTCTCTATCTCCTCCAACGCTACGGGATCACCGCATCGTTAAAAATCGGGATGCGCCGCCATCGGGGTGTGATGGAGAGTCATGCTTGGGTGGAATGGGAGGGGAAGGTGTTAGGCGATCGCGCTGATCTGGTGGAGACGTATCAAACCTTTCAATCTCCCGAATCCAGGAAGAATTAAACGCCAGCATTTAGCTTTCGGGGTCAATGCCCAACGCTCTCAGTTGTGCGGCTAATCGTTCGGCCCTTTGAGCCACTTGTTCCGCTCGTTGGCGTTCTAAGGCAGCTCGTTGATCTGCTTGTTCGGCTCGTCGGCGTTCCAGAGCAGCTTGTTGGCGTTCCAGTTCCGCCCGTTGATCCGCTTGTTCAGCCCGTTGGCGTTCCAGTTCCGCCCGTTGATTTGCTTGCTCTGCCCTTTGCTCTAACGCCAAAAAGCTCAGGAAGGGTCGCCCATCGGGACGATACAGTTCTAACGTGGTGGCAGTGACCACAAAACGAATACCTAAACGGGGACTTGTCCAGTTGTGGATGGCTTCAATGGGCCGCAATCCTTCTACAGTACGATACAGACCATGTAAATCATTGCGGTTCGGGTCGTAAAGATAATATTCCTCCACCCCGTAATCCTCATAAAATTGCTGCTTTTTGCTCATTTCCGCCAGACGATTGCCGGGGGAAAGGATTTCAAAGACGACTTGTGGGGCAATATTGTCCTCTTCCCACTGTTTATAGGAGCCTCGCTCTCCCTTGGGGCGACCAAAGGCCACTAACGCATCGGGGGCGACACGGATTTCCGGGTGTCCTTCCACCGGATACCAGAGTAAATCTCCCGCCACAAAAACATCCGGTTGATCCGCAAAGAGCAGTTCTAGATTTTCTTTGATCAGGACAATCCAGCGAAATTGGAGGGTATTGTCTGCCATTGGCTGACCATCACTGTTGGGGTAGAGTATCTCACAATCCAAGGAAAGGGTCATAGCGATGATCTCCGCTGGGTGAGGGGAATCGTTTTTTTAGTTTAGCAAACCCAACTCCTTCAATCCACTTGGAAGGGGGCAACCAAGGGAGCAGACTCCCCAGGGGATGGAGGTTGAGCGGCCTGACATTGACCCCGCAGGCCCAACAGGGCGATGCCAAAACCGATGCCAATGCCAGTTCCCAATAGCCAAGCATGGGAAGCATCAAGGGAGAGGATGAGGCGGCGATCGCCACTATAAACTTGGATCGACCAGCCTTCGGAACGGACGGAATTTTGAAGTTTCTGCATGGTTCTAGCCCTCAATACAAACGTCTGTGGTGGACTGGTCGGCAAGATAGCAGAGAGCGCGGAAGCGCAAACCGATCAATTCCTCATAGACGGGATTGAGCTTACATAAAGGGGGAATTTCCAACAATGTCCGCCCCTGCCAAACAAGCTTGCGGGCAAAGGGACATTGAGCCGGAATCCAGCGACAGATCGATTGGGCGATCGCTACATTGGCAATTTCAACTTGATTGAGCCAGGAGCGCAGGGGGGAGAGGAGATCCGCCGATAACGCATGGGGCTGATGCTGAGGGGATTGCGGGGTGTTGAGATGGTTGATGAAGGTCATGGGAGTTTGCTCTCCTTTGGATGGCTTATTTGTAGCTTAACGATAAACTCAGGTGATGTGAAGATGAATTCAATATAAGTTTTATCTATGAATGATAAGTACAGCTTAAGCCCTGGGAGGGTGGCGTGGTTTCAAGATCGCTCCATAGAAATACGCCCCAAAATGAGGGGCGCAAGATTCAGGGGGCGAAAGATTTTCCGCCCTACTGGCCGAGGGTTTGCGATCGCCCATAGGCCGCCAAAACCGCCGCCATCACCGCCCCCCGGAATCCCTGCTGCTCTAGGGCATTCACCCCGGCGATCGTCGTTCCCCCCGGACTGGTGACTTGATCCTTGAGTTGGGCGGGGTGTAGGTTGCGCTCTTTGAGGAGTTGAGCCGTACCCAGGACGGTTTGAATCGCCAACTGTTGAGCCGTCGCCCTCGGTAGGCCCGCCGCCACGCCGCCATCGGCCAACGCCTCCACCATCAACGCCACAAAGGCCGGCCCCGACCCCGAAAGCCCCGTCACCGCATCCATACTTGCTTCTGGAACCTGTACCACTTCCCCCACCGCCTGAAAAATCGTTTCGGCTTGGGCCTGCTGTTGCGGGGTGACTTGGGCATTGGGGGCGATCGCCGTCATCCCTGCCCCTACGGTGGCTGGCGTATTGGGCATCACACGGATGATCGGCTGTTGGGGGAAGAGTTCCGCTAAACGGGCGAGGGGAACCCCAGCAAGGATAGAGAGAATTAAACTGTGGGGAGGGATGGCTACCATGGCCAGTTGCCGCGCCAATTGGGAGAGAATTTGGGGCTTGATAGCGAGGAGGATGATTTCGGCTTGGCAGGCTTGGGCGTTGTCGGTGGTGGCTGTGACCCCATAGCGCGATCGCAGCACCTCACCCCGCGCCGGAACAGGATCACTCACAATCACCTGTTGCGGGGCATAAATTCCTTGGGCAATTAACCGGGAAAGCAACGCTTCCCCCATCACACCGCCGCCAATAATCCCCAATTGATACACCATCATCCACAACTCCATTCCAGGGCAGACCAATCAATTCCAAAACAAGATCCCCCCTGGCTCAAAAGGGGCTAGGGGGGATCGTACTTCGTTACCAGGCTCACGATCCCCCCGGCTACGCCGACCCCCTTCATAAGGGGGTTAATCCGGAACTGCTTTCGCTTTTACTTCATATTTTTTAACAGCTTCACGCCGACCCCCTTCATAAGGGGGTTAATCCGGAACCCCCCTTTTTAAGGGGGGCAGGGGGGATCCTAATTCACCAAGCGATTGGGATCAAGAGACCAAGAGGCATTGGGGTTCACCATGCTGGCGGCACTGGCTCGCACAGCACTCAGGGGAGAAGCGGTTTCGTGGGGAGTCGTGTTTTGGGTGCTGACCTGGACGCAACTGGGGGTAAACAGGAAAATACTTTCACCAATGCGCTCCTGATGGCCATCAATGGCGTAGGTTCCCCCCGCCACAAAATCAACGGCCCGCTGGGCCTCATCGGGATCAATAATCGTCAAGTTTAAAACAACGGACTTCCGTTCCCGCAACGCCTGAATCACTTGAGGCATTTCTTCAAAAGAGCGGGGTTCAATAACGACCACTTCTGAAATTCCATTCGCCGATCCGGGCATTCCTATCACGTTACTCCTTGCTGCTGGGGCTGTTGCTGATAAACCAATGGATTCTTTAGAGGGGGTTGCTGCCGTCATCGCGGAGGGACGTTCCCGGGTGCGGCGGGGGCGTTGACGCTCATCTTCAACCACAGGAGCAGGCTCCGGTTGGTAGACGGGTTGATAGTCATTTCCCTCCATATCCTCTTCATAATACTCATACTCGGATTCATTTAACCCGACAATATCCTTGAGCTTATTAAAAATCGTGTTCACGGCTGAACTTCTCCCTATCCCATTATGAGCTTAATGATACCAAGATTGCGATGGCGGCCGGCGACGAAGCCGCTAACATCATAACCTTGAATCTTGCCAGTTTTAAAAATTGGGGGGCGATTGGATCAGGTTTTGGGAGAGAAGGGGGGGCGATCGCCAAATATTCCCCGGCCGATCCGAATCATCGTTGCCCCCGCTGCTATGGCCAAAGGATAATCCCCAGACATCCCCATGGAAAGCTCTGTCATGGTCAAAGCGGGGCTGAATTGATTGTGAATTTGGGCGGCGGTGGTTTGGGTGGCTTGAAAAGCTTGGCGGATTTCCTCACTGGTTAAACCGAGGGGCAAAATTGTCATCAATCCTTGAATGTTGAGGTGCTGACATTGGGCCAAAGCTGGTAAATCTGCCCCCAGGGACTCTAGGGGCCAGCCGTATTTATCGGGATCGGGGCAGGGTTTAACTTGGAGGAGAATTTTTGGGGATTTTCCCAATTGAGCAGTGAGACGATCTAAGCGTTGGGCGAGGGCGAGGTGGTCGCAGGTGTGAATCCAATCAAAGTGGGTGAGGGCTTTTTTGGCTTTGTTGCTTTGGAGATGGCCGATGAAGTGCCATTGGATATCGGTGAGATCGGCGAGGTCGGCTTGTTTGGCGATCGCCTCTTGGATCCGGCTTTCCCCAAAATCCCGCACCCCTTCCCCATAGGCAGCCCGGATCGCAGCGGCGGGAAAGGTTTTGCTCACGGCTAAGAGCCGCACCCCATCGGGAATGGTGGCCCGGATGGCGGCCAAGTTTTCCGCGATTGTCGTCATTTCACCCCCCCTGATTGACCGAATTGATTCATTGGAACGTGCGCTTATAAATCACGTTCAATTCTTGATGCTCCTCAGTGGCGTTGATGCGGCGCAGTTTCCGGAGGCGATTTTCCACCAAGAGCCGCGCATCGGAGCGACCGAGGGGTTCAAAGCTTAACCCATGGGAGGCCTGGGCAACGACAAAGAAAAGGCGTTGAGCGTAGAGGGTCGTATAAAGTTCTTGATTATTCTCAATGGGACAAACCTTGAAAAGAAGGCCAAACGTTGGGTGGTTCAGATAAGTTTCGTTGGTTTTCATTGGTTTGACCCAAAAAATTCTCTAAGCAGGATCAGGGCTAACGTGTTCAGAATGGTGTTGCTGAATACCGATAGGACAGGATTAATATCGGCCTTGACCGACCATAATATCCTGATTTGTCCCCTCCTTAACTTCTGCCCCTGTTCTAATTGCTGGTTAAGATGGCGAAGCTCCGAGGATTTTCAGGGATCCTCAGAGCCGCTCCGGGCATCCGGATTTTTCCCCACAACGAGGGCAGGGCATCCTCGACCTATCCCCAGGGGATCGCGTTAACTCAGCACGCCAATGGGGCATTCTATGCCTGTTCCCCCAAGGCCGCAGTACCCATTGGGATTTTTGGCCAGGTATTGCTGGTGATAGTCTTCGGCATAGTAGAAGGGGGGCGCATCAAGGATTTCTGTGGTGATATCCCCATAGTTGGCTTGGTGGATGACCGCTTGATAGGCTTGTTTCGAGGCGATCGCCCCCTCCCGTTGCCCATCAGAATAGACGTAAATCCCAGAGCGGTATTGCGTGCCGGTATCATTGCCTTGGCGCATCCCTTGGGTGGGGTTGTGGCTTTCCCAAAACACCTTGAGGAGTTGTTCATAGCTAATCACAGTGGGATCATAAACCACCAAGACCACCTCATTATGGCCCGTCATCCCCGTACAAACTTCTTGATAGGTGGGGTTGGGGGTACTCCCCGCTGCATAACCAACAGCGGTGGAATAAACCCCCTTCAGTTGCCAAAATTTCCGCTCGGCCCCCCAAAAACACCCCAAGCCAAACAGGGCTAATTCCATCCCCTCAGGGAAGGGGGCTTGTAATGAATTGCCATTGACGTAGTGTTTGGCCGGGACGGGGATTGCCGTTGACCGTCCCGGCAGTGCTTCCTCAGGGGAGGGGATCGTTAATTTTTTACCAAAACCAAATAAGCCCATAACCATCATCCTGAACAGTGTTCTGTATTTCCCTACTCTAGCGGAGGAATGGGGTGGATTGGGGCGGGGCTAACCTCAAGGGAGCGGAGGGCGATCCCGATCACCCCCCATTGGGATCATCTGTCAAAATTCATTGACATTGCGATCCCCACCCTGCCGATCCTCTCGTTGATCGGGGGCAATTTCGATGGGATTGATCCCCTTGGCCCCTTGACCATCTTGAGGGAAATTCCGTAGATAGTAGAGCAAAGCTATCCTTCTCGTTTGCTAAGAGAGCGATCGCTTTCTTCCCATTTGTGGTAGAAACCCGATTTACAGAAGTAACAATGGCCCAACAACGCCAACCCCTCGAAGAATTGACACTGCGGCAACTTCGTAAAGTTGCCAGTGACTATAACATTTCTCGATATAGTCGAATGCGCAAATCGCAGCTTCTCACTGCGATTCAAGCCATTGAAATGGAACAAACTCTTCCTTCTTCTCATAACCTGATCGCGAGCCAACCAACCGAGGAAAAAACAGCAGTGGAAGCATCAAAATTTGAAGTCGGCCAACGAGACCTAATCGAAGCAAGTTTAGCTTCTGTGGATGAAAATCTACCCGACTTACCCAGTGGATACGGCGAAAGTTGTATCGTCCTCATGCCCCGCGATCCCCAATGGTGTTATGCCTATTGGGACATTACCAATGAGCAAAAAGAAACGCTCCGTCGTCAAGGGGGGCAACAGTTAGCCCTGCGGATCTACGATGTCACCAACATCAATCTGGCGGAGCAAAACCCCCACAATACCCAAGAATATCCCTGCGACGAGCTAGCCCGGGATTGGTACATTCCGATCCCGATTAGCGATCGCGAATACCGCGTTGAGATTGGCTACCGCTGCATGGATGGCCGCTGGCTCACCCTGGCCCGTTCCGGCGTGGTGCGCGTACCCCCCGTCTACCCCTCTGATTGGATTGAAGACCGCTTTATGACCGTGGAATGGGATCAAAATCTCGTCGGTCAATCCATCCACCACTTCGATCAAATCGGGGGCGAAAGTATTGAAGATGAAATCCGTCGTCGGATGCGGGAATTGGAAGAAGTAGCCGCCACGAAACGCCAAGCCGGTTCAGTGTTCTACGGTGAAGATTCCCTCAGTTCCTATGTTTTCCCCTCAGGTATGGGCAAATGGGCATCTGGTTCAGGAATGTCCGGTGTTGGAATGTCTGGGGCGGGAATGTCCGGCGCGGCGATCTCTGGCGCAGGGATGTCTGGGGCCGGCTTAACGATGTCTGGAGCGGGAGTATCAGGAGCGGGAATGTCCGGGGCCGGCTTAACGATGTCCGGTGCAGGGGTTTCCGGTGCAGGAATGTCGGGCATGGGGATGACCGCCTCCGGCATGGGGGGCGAGATGTCCGGGGCTGGCTTTGGCGTTTCCGGCATGGGCATGATGTCCGGCTTTGGTATGGGCGAAACCCTCGTTTCCGGCATGGGCATGATGTCCGGCATGGGCATGATGTCGGGCTTTGGTATGGGTGAAACCCTTGTTTCCGGCATGGGCATGATGTCCGGCATGGGCATGATGTCGGGCTTCGGTATGGGTGAAACCCTCGTTTCCGGCATGGGCATGATGTCCGGAGCCGGATTAACGATGTCAGGCATGGGTCTAACGGCTTCTGGTATGGGCATGATGTCCGGTGCTGGTTTAACTGCTTCTGGGATGGGTTTAACCGCTTCCGGGATGGGGATGATGTCCGGGATGGGGATGATGTCCGGCGCGGGTTTAACGATGTCCGGCATGGGTTTAACCGCCTCTGGCATGGGTCTAACTGCTTCTGGGATGGGCTTAACTGCTTCCGGCGTGGGGATGATGTCCGGGATGGGGATGATGTCCGGTGTGGGCATGGTTTCCGGGATGGGGATGATGTCTGGTGCGGGCTTAACCGCCTCTGGCATGGGCTTAACCGCCTCTGGCATGGGCTTAACCGCCTCTGGCATGGGGATGATGTCCGGGGCTGGGATGATGTCCGGCATGGGTATGATGTCTGGTGCGGGTTTAACCATGTCCGGCATGGGCTTAACGGCCTCTGGCATGGGTTTAACGATGTCCGGAGCCGGATTAACGATGTCCGGCATGGGTCTAACTGCTTCCGGGATGGGGATGATGTCTGGGGCTGGGATGATGTCCGGCATGGGCATGATGTCCGGGGCCGGAATGAGCAGCTTAACGATGTCCGGGATGGGAATGTCCGGCGTGGGCTTCTCTGCCTCTGCCCCCCCGATTCGCCCCCGTAAATTCTGGCTGGTGGCGGATGCGGAACTGATTATCTATGGGGCAACGGAACCTGATGCTACCGTCACCATTGGCGGTCGCCCGATTAAGCTCAATGAAGATGGTACATTCCGCTTCCAAATGTCGTTCCAGGATGGGGAATTGGATTATCCGATTATGGCGATCGCCTCCGATGGGGAGCAAACCCGCGCCATCCACATGAAGTTTGAGCGCGGCACACCGTCGCGCCACACCAACACGAAGGAAGAAGCCACCCTCGAATGGTTTGATGCCTAGATCCCCCCTGCCCCCCTTAAAAAGGGGGGTGAAGAAAAAACCCCCTTTTTAAGCTTTTTAAGGGGGGTGAAGAAAAAACCCCCTTTTTAAGCTTTTTAAGGGGGGTGAAGAAAAAACCCCCTTTTTAAGCTTTTTAAGGGGGGTGAAGAAAAAACCCCCTTTTTAAGGGGGTCGGCGTAGCCGGGGGGATCCTCAGGATTAAAACGAAGCAGAATAGCGGCAAAAAAGAGGGGGCCTTCAGGCCCCCTGTTGTGGGATGGATGATGCCGGGGTAGGAAAGTCTGCCCCGGATTTTTTGAAGTTTAGATTGCCAATTGCAGCGCGGGTTCATCGGCCGGAATACCCCGGTCAATTTCTTGAACATCGACCTTCTGGGCTTGAAGCGCGTTACGCAGGACTTCCGCTGCGACTTTGGGCTTGCCTGCACCACAGAAGAAAAAGTCAGCGGCAAAATAGCCATATTCGGGCCAGGTGTGAATTGCAATGTGAGACTCAGCTAGGGTCGCCGTTGCAGTCACGCCGTGGGGACTAAACTGGTGTACACACAGGTCGATCAAGGTTGCTTCGCCTGCATCAATGGCATCAATCAACGCCCGGCGAATGCGTTCCGGGTCGTTCAGCAGCGTTGCGGGTGCTTGCCATGCCTCAACAACCAGATGGGTTCCCACTTTTTTCATTCTTCTCTTTTGACTCCACAAAGCGTGTGCATCTTCCTATTTTAATCCCCCCAGTGAACAGATGCTGCTTTTTTCCCTTTTTTGATCCAAAAAGGGGGAGAAATACCTAGGTAGAAGGAAGGACGAAAGATTTTTCGCCCCTACCTATCCAGGCGGTAGAGCCGTCAAAACCCATTGCCATAGCACCCAGAGGATCGCTTATCCGCCTAAAATGGCGGCTTCATTGAGGGGTGTGCCGGTGCAGATAGCCAAACTTAGGTTTGCGCCGATAAAATTTGCGCCTTTGACGGCGGCATGGCTGAGGTTTGCGCCGGTTAATTGGGCGAACAGTAGGCCAGTTTTGGCTAAGATCGCCCCGTGGAGATTGGCTTCAGTGAGGTCAGCGCTCAGGAGGTTGGCGCTGGTGAGGTTAGCCCGTTGAAGTTGGGTTTGACGGAGCGTTGCCCCATGGAGATCAGCGCCGATTAGTTGCGCCCCTCGCAGATTGGCTCCATCCAGTTGAGCATTGCTGAGGTTTGCCCCTTCGAGGATCGCCCCTTGGAGGTTCGCGCTTGTTAAATCTGCCCCCCGCAGATCCGCATAACTGAGGTTTGCGCCCCGTAGATTAGCGCCGGGGAGTTGGGCATGGTTGAAGTAGCTGCGAATGGCGATCGCCCCTTGGAAATTCCCCCCTGGACTCTTGAGGTGGGTGGCCATAATTTGCACCAATACCGTCTGGCTAAAATCTGCACCGGGAAGATCAGCACGGGTTAAAGTCGCTCCGGTGAGGTCGGCCCCATGGAAGCGGGGGCGATCGCCCACCAAATCCAGACCCCGACTATTAATCAACGTGGCATGGTTAAAACAGGCTTGGGAGACTTCCGCCCCTCCCCAAGCCAAACCACTGAGGTTTGCCCGCGTCCAATCTGATTGCGCTAAACGGCTATGACTAAGGTTTAAACCAATCCCTAGACATTGATTGGCCTTCACCCCTTGCAAGTCTGCCCATTGCAGATTCACCTCCAGGAGTTGAGCCTGTTCGAGGGTGGCTTTAGGGAGGGTTGCCCCTTGGAGAATGCTGTGGTTGAGAATGCTGTGGTTGAGGCTGGCCTTGGGCAGGGTCAACTGCTCGAACTGGCGATCGCCATTGCGATACTGGGCTAAAAACTCAGAAACAGATTGCGGACTAGGGCTGGGTTGCATAAAAATTTTTTAATGGTAAACAGATGATCAAACGGGTTAGATTTGATCCAGGGGTAGGCATTGAGGCTCAAAGTGCTGTAGCGATCGCCACAAACGTGCAATCTTGAAAAGGCCACTACAACAGAGCTAATAGCCAACCCCAGATACTGTACCAATCGGGCTTAGGGATTAAAAATACGAGTTCAACGGTTGCGTCTGGGGGCGCAACAGGGACACTTGGCTCTACCTCACGGCTCGGCATACAAAAATTAGGATTAAGAAGGGTGGGGAAAGTAACACGCTCTTTGTACTCTAAAGATAATCTGTCTCTGTTCTGGAATGCAACAGTGGGGGAGGAGGGAGGAGGGAGGAGGGAGGAGGGAGGAGTGAGTTCTAAAACTTCCATCTGTTCCCCGTTCCCCGTTCCCTGTTCCCCGTTCCCTGTTCCCTACCCTCTCTCCTCTACCCTATGAATTACCCAACCTCCACCACCGCCCAAACCTTGGGTGATTGGGCCTATGTGGCGATCGCCACCCATTTCGACACGGTTTGCACCCATGAACCGGAAGTCCTCAAGGGCAAAGACCCGGAGGCGGTTCACCAAATGCGAGTGGGAATGCGTCGTCTCCGCTCTGCTCTTGCGGGTTTTGCCCCTGCCTTGGATCTCCCTCCAGTGATCCAGGGCCGCAGAATTGGGAAAGTGGCTCGAATTTTAGGCCGGCTCCGGGATCTCGATGTATTGAGCGAAACCCTGTTTAACCATTATGCCCTGGCGATTCCGCCCCAAGAGCAAAAATGTTTAGAGGCGATCGCCTCTGTCACCCGCAAACAACATAAACAGCGCCTTAAATCCGTCCGCCGCGCCCTCACCCACAAAGGCCATTATCAAACCCTCCACACCGCCTTTAACCAATGGCTGGCCACCCCTAGCTATTACCCCATCGCTAACGCTCCCATTGCTTTAGTCTTAGCGGATTTACTCGCCCCCCAAGTGAGTAAATTCCTCCTCCATCCAGGGTTTTTTCTCTCTCCTGAAGCTGCTTTAGCTGAAATTGAAGTTCTCCATGATCTGCGCAAACTAGGGAAAGAAACCCGTTATCAACTAGAGTTATTTGCCTCGTTTTATGGTGAGCCTTACCATACCCATTTGAAACAGATTAAAAAAATTCAATCAGTGTTAGGAGATTTACAGGATAGCTATGTGTTGGAGGAGTTTTTACAGTACCAATTGAAACAACCCCTAGGGGAAGTATTGCCGGACGTGATGGCCCAATTAGAGAGCGATCGCACCAAATCCCTCACCGCTTGGCACAGTCTCCAGCACATTTACAATTCCCCTCAATCCCGCCACGAACTCCATCAAGCGGTACAATTCCCCCTCACCGGAGCCTAGGGCGAAAAATTTTTCGCCCCTACAGTTTTGATATTATTACGATCAACCCATGTCTATCCCTCCTCCCCCCCCTGATCACATCGGCTGGCCCTGGACAGCAGAGCCACCGCCCTTAACCCCGTTGCCCCGCTATCCGAAAATTACGGTAGTGACCCCGAGTTTTAATCAAGGGCAATATTTAGAAGCCCTGATCCGCTCGGTATTGCTGCAAAGCTATCCCAATTGTGAACTCTTGGTCTTTGATGGGGGGAGTGGCGATCGCACCCTCGAAATTTTACAAAAATACGACGGTTTAATCCAATGGGTGAGCCAAAAAGATCGCGGTCAATCCGATGCCGTTAATCAGGGGTTAGACCAAGCCACGGGGGAATTGGTGGGTTGGCAAAATTCTGATGATCTTTACGGCCCCCATGCCTTCTATTTTGCTGCCCAAGCCTGGCTCAACCAGCCCGAAAGTGATGTGATCTATGGCAAAATTGATCACATCAATGAAGCGGGAGATTATTTATTTGCCTATCCCGTTCAACCGGCAACGGTGGCCAATATGATCCCCTATTCCGCTGTCACCAATCACAGCATTTTTCTCAGCCAAACTGTAATTCAAGCCCAGGAACGGCTGGATTTGAACTATCACCATTGTATGGATCAAGAGTTTATTTTACGCTTGCTCCTCAAGGGATACAAATTCACATTTGAGCCGAATATTCTCGCCTATTGGCGATTACATGATCAAAGCAAATCGAGCCAACAGATGGAAACCTGGGCGCGGGAGGCCTTTCGGCTCTGTGAACGGGTTTATGGCGATGCTCAGATCGAGGCGGCCATTCGCGAGCAGGCTCAAGATTGCCTCTATAGTTTATGTCGGGATAGTTTTGCCAAAGGGCGGATGGCGGTATTTCAGGAGCAAATTGGGGCGCTGCGATCGCACTTTGGCCCCCTGCCTTGGGAATTGCGGTTTAAGGCTGCCTTTGCCCGTTTACCGGGGGCGAAGGTGATCATTGATGCCAAGGCGAAATGGAGGTAAACAGATGGTGAATTGGGGGTATCGGGCGGCCCGGTGGAAGGGCGAGGGGATGCGGTGGTGGTATGGGCGGCGCTTGGCCCAAATCAGCCAGCGGCCCCTCAATGGGGGGCCAAGGTTTGCCGCGTCGGTCTATGCCCTCTCCTGTGGGCGGGATTTACCGGAACAGGTGGCCAGCGTGCGATCGCTCCTCCAATCTGTTGGCGTACCGGATCGCTATGTGATTGTTTCCGATGGCAGCCATCGGTTAGCGGAGATTGAACTGCTGCGGCGGATTCACCCCTGTATTAGCGTCGTTCCCTTGGCAGAATTTGCCGATCCAGCCCTACCGCCCGCCGTGGCAGACTATGCCGCCCTCAATCCCATGGGCAAAAAGTTAACAATGATCCTCTCCATCCCCATCGACGGGCCGACGATCTACAGTGATTCCGATATTTTCTTTTTTCCCGGCGGGCCATCACTCCCGGAACTGTTGACCGCCAATCCGGGGCAATCCTACTATCTCCCCGATGCCGATCCCGCCTTTGATCAGCGCATTTTGCAGGGAATCCCCCCACAGGAACCGATCAATGGCGGCTTTATCATCTTTGGCCATCCCCCCGACTGGTCGGAAGCCATGGCCCGCTTCCTCGCCCTCGATGCCCCCCCCAACTACTTCACCGAACAAACGATGATGCACCTAACGCTCCATCGGGATGGGGCCAAACCGTTACCTTTAGATCGCTATGTGATGGCGCGGGATGATGAATTTCAGTGGGGCGATCGCTACGCTGGGGCCGGGATTGTGTTACGCCATTATGTTACGCCAGTACGGTATAAGTTTTGGGGGAATTGGGGGTATTTGTAAGGGAATGGGGAACAGTTGAAAGTTTAGATCTCACTTCCCACTTCCCACTTCCCACTTCCCACTTCTCCCTCCTCTTTCCTATATCCTACGAGCCAAGTCCGTTGAGTGAAAACTATGGTACTGATTAATTATCCCTATCCCTCCCAACGACGGGTTGTTCTCGGTAATCGCGGGGCGGTGGCGACGAGCCAAGCCCTGGCCAGTTTGGCGGGGATGGAAATGCTACAGGCGGGAGGGAATGCGGTGGATGCGGCCATTGCGATGGCGATCGCCCTCACCGTCGTTGAACCCACATCAAACGGTTTGGGTTCAGATGCCTTTGCCTTGGTGTGGGATGGGACAAAACTCCATGGTTTAAACGGTTCCGGGCGGAGTCCGGCGGGGATGGAGCGGGATAAATACAATGCAGAAATTCCCCAATTTGGTTGGCCCAGCGTCACCGTACCGGGGGCGGTTTCGGCTTGGTGGGGGTTGTGGGAACGGTGGGGATCGTTGCCTTGGGCGCAACTGTTTGGGCCAGCGATCCACTATGCCACAGCGGGTTTCCCCGTTTCCCCCGTCACCGCTTTAGCCTGGCAACGGGAGGCCCATCGCTTTGCAGCGGTGCAGGGGCGGGAGTATGAAGCATTTAAGGGGGTCTTTTTTCCGGGCGATCGCGCTCCCCATGCCGGGGAAACTTGGTGCAGTCCGGGCCATGGCGCAACGCTGAAAACTTTAGCCGATGAGGGGGGCGCAAGTTTCTACGGGGGGAGCATTGCCGAACAGATCGCCCGCTTTTCTGCCGAAACCGGCGGTTGGTTGACCCTTGGGGATTTAGCGGCCCATCGGGCGGATTGGGTGGAGCCGTTAAAGCTGGCCTATCGGGATGTGGAGGTGTGGGAAATGCCCCCCAATGGTCAGGGGCTGGCGGCGTTGATGGCGTTGAATGTTTTGGCGGGTTTTGATCTGGCGGCGCAGCCGAGGGATAGTGTGATCTCCTTCCATCGACAAATTGAGGCGATGAAGTTAGCCTTTGCCGATGCCAGCGCCTATATCAGCGATCCGGCAACAATGCCCATCCCCCCGGAGGCGTTCCTGACAGCCGATTATGGGGCGCAACGGCGGCGGCTGGTGGGCGATCGCGCTCTCCCCCTAGCTAATCCCGGCATCCCCAAGGGGGGAACGGTGTATCTTTGCGCAGCGGATCAGCGGTTGATGGTGTCGTTTATTCAATCCAACTTTATCAATTTTGGCAGCGGGGTCTTGGTTCCCGGAACGGGGATCGCGCTGCAAAACCGGGCTTGGGGGTTTAATCTCATTCCCGGCCATCCCAATGAGTTAGCCCCCCATAAGCGGCCGTTCCATACGATCATTCCGGCTTTTCTAACGCGGGGGGGTCAGCCCTTGGGGCCCTTTGGCGTGATGGGGGCGCAGATGCAGCCTCAGGGTCATGTGCAGATGGTGGTGAATACGACGGATTACGGCATGAATCCCCAAGCGGCGTTAGATGCCCCCCGCTGGCGGTTTTTGCGGGATAATTTGGTGATGTTGGAGCCGGGGGTGGAGGAAAGTATTGTGGCGGGTTTAACGGAGCGGGGCCATCGGGTGACGGTTTCCCCGGCCATCCATGAGTTTGGCAAGGGACAAATGATTTTGAACCAAGGGGGGACGTTTTGGGCGGGGACGGAGCCGAGGGCCGATGGGGGGGCGATCGCCCGGTAAAATGAATCACTGTGGGGGCGAAAGATTTTTGTGCCTCTGGTAGGCTTACGCCAACGCCCCTAAATTCCACTATTTCAATCAGTCATGGTACAAGCGCCCACACAACCGGAAACACTGTTATTGGAGCTACCGCTAGATTTGCAGCTTTCTGTCAGTTTGGCACAGTTTGCGGTTTTGGCTGCGAGCAATCGAGAATTACAACTGGAAAGAACGGCCAAAGGGGAGTTAGTTGTGAATCCACCGACAGGATGGGAAACGGGAAAGCGCAATTTTGCACTCATTGGCCAGTTGTATCGTTGGCATGAGGAGTATCAACAGGGAGAAGCCTTCGATTCTTCAGCAGGTTTTACTTTACCCAATGGTGCAATTCGTTCGCCGGATGTTTGTTGGGTGAGTCCAGGGCGTTGGGGTGCGCTGACGGCGGAGCAGCGGGGAACGTTTCCGCAGGTTTGCCCGGATTTTGTGGTGGAGTTGCGATCGCCCTCGGATCGTTTGCCATTGGTGCAAGCCAAGATGCGCGAATATGTGGAGAATGGGGCGCAGTTGGGTTGGTTGATTGATCCACAAAATCGGGTTGTGGAAATTTATCGGGTGGGTTTGGCGGTGGAGGTTTTAGCAAATCCGGCTGAGTTGTCTGGGGAGGGGGTGTTACCCGGTTTTGTATTGGATTTGGGGCGGGTGTGAGGTTAGTGGGGGAATGGAGGTGGGGCGATGAGATGAAATGCAATTAATCAAATAGTGTAAGAGTGTAAGAGTGTAGGGTAGGCAGTGTCTATCTTACTACGCCTATAAATTCTACGACCGGATTCCATATGACTTGGTAATTCATCTGTGCTCTACCTGTCTCAGCATTATGATTCGCCGATCTTCTCTAAATGAACCGTCTAAACGTTTATGAGAAACTTGTGTGTACAATCCGTCTAAATGATGAAAACCCAAGTTTTGATATAGTAATTGCGCTTGATTATTACTATCTGATGTGCGTAAGAACACATTTTTAGAATTTAGTTCAACTAGGCAAGTTTTGAGTAAGTGTCTTGCTACCCCTCTCCTCCGTTTATCTTTCTTAACGCCTAAATCATCTAAATACCAGGTATTCTCAGAAGTTGAATCGAAATTTTTTTTGAAATACTCATAGCAATTATGAGAAATATTTTTATAATTGCTAAAATCAATTATTTCAAAATTAAGCCAATTTTCATTGAACGGAACAGCCATACAAAAAGCAATGAGTTCTCTCTCCAAGTAAGCAAAGAGAACAAGCGAATTCTTGATTTCACTCTCAAAATAAGAATAAAACATTGAAATAACATCATCATTACTGAAATATTCTTCATAAGGCTGATCTGCAAAAATATCCTGATAAAGTTTAATTAATCCACATGAGAATGCTTTATCTAAATCTTGCAAGGTATTTGCCCGAACTATTGTATAATCTGTCTCTTTTTTCATAAATTAACCTCTAATTTACTAACAAATAACAGAGGTAAAAGTGATTTTCTGGATCAGTCCAAAAGTTACTTAGTTTGAATCCGGTTCCCTCTGATAAATTTTTGATTTCTCGCATACTAAATTTATATGAATTTTCAGTATAAATACTTTCTCCCTCTGAGAAACTAAATGGTTGACCTGAAATAATTACAATTTGCTCCGCTAAACTGACTAAATGCATCTCAATTCTACTTTTGGAGAGATTGAAAAAAGCATAATGAGCAAATTTGTTCGTATCAAAATCAGCCTCTAATTCTTTATTTATACGAGTTAAAAGATTCACATTAAAAGCCGCAGTTACACCTTTTGCATCATTGTAGGCAGCATGAAGGATTTGCGGATCTTTTTTCATATCAAACCCAATTAGCATTCCTCCACCTGAACCTACGATCGCTGCCGATCTCTTCAAAAGTTGTACTGCTTGCTCCGGTTCTAAGTTGCCTATGGTAGTACCAGGGAAGAAGATAACTTTCTTGTTAAGAGAGGAGTGATCATAATCAGGAACTAGCATTTCTGTCGTATAGTCAGCACAAACTGCTAGTACTTCTAGATCTGGATACTTATCTGCAATCGTCTTGGATGCAGATAGCATATGCTCTCTTGAAATATCAATTGGCATATAAGCCAAAGGTTTCATCAGTGAATCCAGAAGGAGACAAATTTTTTGACTACTTCCACTGCCGTACTCGATGACGAGAGAGTTTTCTCCAATTTGATCAGCAATATCCGAGCAATGTTGCTGCAAGATGCTAAATTCAGTTCGTGTCGGGTAGTACTCTTCTAACTCACAGATTTGATCAAAAATCTTGGAGCCATAGTCATCATAGAAAAATTTTGGCGGGATTTGTTTCTGTTGCTTGCTTAAGCCTGCTAAGACTTCATCTCGAAAATTGCTGATCTTGGGTTGCAAGTCATAGAAACTAAAGTTATTCATAATGTTAAGCTGCCTGAGCTAAAATAGATTGTTTCCAAATTCTTGTTTGCAGAAATATTCATTTTTTTCTACTTTTGTAAATAATTAAGATAGTTCATTTTTTTAATACAATATATACTTTTGCCTTGAATATTAAACTAACAATTCCAGATGTATTCTTGGAAATACTATAAAGACTCTTTAGTGAAGAAAGAAATTCTTGATAAATCTCCCCTTCCGAAGAAACAATAGAACTACTTTTGGTGTATCCAATCAGACCATCAAAATTTATTTGGTGACAATAACTGAATTCGTATTGATGACTCAGAACAAAAAGAGAACTATCTATAATTGGGTTAATATCACCAAATCTTTCTTTAATTAACTCACGGTTTGCGATCTGATTTACTAATGAAGTATAAGTGGAAGTAAAGTCATCATTCTTATCAAAATCTGACCATACAATAGCTAATTTTCCAGAGGATTTTAAAATACGGTGAAACTCCAAAACACTTTTAATAGGATTAAACCAATGAAAAGATTGAAAACAAACAACCAAATCTAATAAATGAGCAGGTAAAGCAATTTTTTCAGCAGGGTTATTATAAAATTCAACCAATGGATGAGATTTTGCAGCCTGTATCATAGCTTCATTAGGTTCGATCGCGTAAACTTTTACTCCTCGTTCAGCTAATAAATGGGAACCAATACCAGTACCTGCACCAATGTCGGCGGCAAGAATATCTGATGGTTCACCAAGACCTTCTAAAATTGCATCAATAACTGATGCTGGATAGCTAGGACGATTTTTAGCATAATCATCCGCGCAACTTGAATACCTTTTAGTAAAATCTTTTGTCATAATTCATCTCCTGAAAAAAATCTTGTTTTTTGTTGTCATCTGGAGTCAAGGAAAGACTCCAGGTAGCTTTTTGAACTAAACCAAAGACAATTAATTCTGAATTTCTTGAGCTAATTTTTCTATGGGTACTTTGATTTACTCTCCTGTTTTAAGCACTTTCAAAATACACTCTCGATTTGCTAGTTCATCAGAACCAATGCTTTTAGAGTGGAAACTAGATGTTCAACTTGAATACGTTGTTGTTCTCCATCTTCCATATTTCGGATCAGAGCCGTATTGTTCTCGAACTCTTCTTGCCCAATAATCATGACAAATGGAATACCTTTCTTGTTGGCATACTTCATCTGTGCCGCAAGCTTTTTGTCTTCCAGATACACCTCAGTATTGATGCCAGCATTCCGTAAAAGTCCACCAATTCTCAGATAATCTTGCTGTCTATCCGTTTCGAGAGACATGACTAGAACTGATGCAACAGTTGGTTTTGATGGTTGAATAATTCCAAGTTCAAAAAGTTTGGGTAGCAGCCTCGTCAAACCAATTGAGATGCCTACACCTGGATACTTTTTACTAGCGAAATTAGCAGCCAGATTGTCATATCTGCCACCACTACATATACTGCCAATGCCCGCGTGACCAGTAAGCCGTGTCTCGTATATTGTGCCAGTGTAGTAATCTAAACCACGCACCATTGACAAATCGATACCGTAGTAGTCACTTGGAACTCCCAAGTTACCAATACCTTCAAGGACAGTGATGAGTTCGTTCAAACCAGTTGCAAATTCTCCTTCAATATTCAAGAATTTGAGGTAGTCTACCAATTCATCGCTAGAGGCTTTCTTTGAGAAGAACTCTAGGATGGACTCGATAGCAGTAGCATTCAAGTCAGCTTTGGTTAAATCCTCGGTGACTTGGGCAACTCCAACTTTCTCCAAAGCATCAACAATACCAATAACGGTTGACACCTCTGTTTCATCAACACCAACATGAGTTAAAAAACCTTGTAAGATTTTTCTATTGTTGATCCTAATTTGAAAATGTCCAATGTTCAACTCCTTAAATATCTGGTAGATAATGAAGGGCATTTCAGCATCGTTTAACAGGGATAGTTTTTCTTCCCCAATAACATCAATATCACATTGGTAAAACTGCCTGTAGCGACCTGCTTGAGCGCGTTCACCACGCCACACGGGTTGAATTTGATAGCGTCGAAATGGAAACGCAAGATCGTTAGCGTGTTCTGCCACGTACCGAGCAAGGGGAACGGTGAGATCAAAGTGAAGGGCTAAATCTGTAGCATCATCTCCTTCTTCGGCTTTTAGCCTGCGTAATCCATACACTTCCTTGCTAATGTTGCCTTTGGCAGTCGATAAGGTTTCGATACGTTCGACTGCTGGTGTTTCGATAGGTACAGCACCAGCCCGTTCAAATCCTTTCTTGATGACATCAATCACTTGATTGAATGTGATCTGTTCTCCAGGCAAAAATTCAGGAAATCCAGAAATAGCCATTAGTTCGATTCTCCATTGCTTGGCTGTATTGGTTGAATTCTGGGATCAAAGTAGTCATCTAAAGCCAGCTTTTCGATGAGAAACTGGGATGCTTCTTGACCTGTATATATACGATTCATTGGCATACATACATTTCTCACATGGGGTTTAGCCCACAGATGTGGAAGTTGTTCTGCTGTGCCACCCGTCCCGTAGATAGCAACAATATACTTGGGCATTTCATTATTTTTGATTAGCGATTCATTGATTTTTTGGATGTGAGCACACTCTGTTAACGTCCCTGCGCTGCCACCAATCACAATCATTCCGTCAATGAGAGATGTCCAAGTAGCACCTTCATCCCCCCATCTGGCTTCTCCAATCATGGGATCTACGCAAATCGACAAATCTAATAGAGATGACCCTAAAGCGTATTTCTTCCCTTTACGCGGAAATACGCCAATGGTTTTAAACCCATATTCTTTTGCTTTTCGGGTCGCTAATTCTGGAATGCCGCCTTCGGTACCTCCCGTTAAGATGGCAACCCTATATCCTCGCAATAGCTTGAGTGCATCAGATATCAATCGTTCATGAAATGTATTGCGAAAGGCTATGTATTTTAACTGCAAGTCATCATCTTCTGGGACTCCTTGCAATCTATCATCAGCACCACCAGAGAAGCCGATGACCTTATGAATACCATGCGACTGCATGAATGATGCTACTTGTGATGCGTAGTTCTCCCTTCCGAGGATCTCAACTAACATTGAGAACCTCCACACGAAAAACCGTAGTATTTGTTACAAAATTAAATTGTTTCCAAGTCTGTTGCAGCTTTGTCATTAAACCTCAATTGTTAGCTTGAGTCGTATCACTATTTGCTCTGGGGCATGACTACATTTTTGGGCAGATTGACCAAAACCATGTAATAATTCTTTACGTTAGAATCATAATCCTCAAAGGTTCGCAAGCTCATGATAAGCCAGCTTCCCAGAACAGCCAAGACGGGGAAAGGCGGAAAATAGCGGGACTTTTCTTGAGAAATTGTGAATTAGGCGGATTTTAGCGGATAATGGCGGTGGCCCTTTGTGAGGTTAGCGAGTTGCCATGGATTGGGAGATCGTCTTGAAGTCTCTTGATGAGCTTGTTTTTCAACATACTGGTAAGCACTTGAATAATTTGCAAAGTAGTATCCTTAAAGGAGTTCTCAGCGGTCAGAAGTATGCTGATATCGCCAAAAAGTACAGATGTACCGCAGGTCATGTAAAGGATGAAGGCTACGAACTTTGGCATATTTTGTCAGCAGCATTAGGTCAAGATCTTAACAAATCAAATTTTTGTGCAACGATTGAACGGTTGGGGTATGTCAATTCTCAATATCAAATCATTGGGAATCCTATTCAAATTGGACATCTCAGTCTTTGTGCCAGTTCTGAGCCATTAGATCCCAATATTGAAACGACTTCAACAAGCCCAAAAAGTACTGTAACCCCTGAGCAACAAAACACGATTACTAAATTATTGGATTTTGGTTTAAACCCTCAACAGATCGCGGATGTACTTAACCTTCAAGTAGAGCAAATTCAGAATTTTGCAGAAAATCCTAAATAATCGAATCTGCTTCATCAGATTGTGCGAAGTTCTGGTGTGGGGGCGAAAGATTTTTGTGCCTCCGGTAGGCTTACGCCAACGCCCCTACGTCGATCAACAGGATAACCGGATTGCGGATTATGTGCGCCCCTTAGCGCTTTTTTTTCGTATCTTTAGGCGACTGCTCACTCCGCTGTTGCGCCCGATCTTCCTCATCAAAGATCAAAGCTTCTGCTTCTTGAGCACGATAACTACTCACATTTTTAGCCAGAGAAGAAAACACTGCTGCTGTTCCCTGAGCATCTTTATCAAAACTCATCGCCGCCGGAGCACGAAAACCATAATCCATGGCATCGTTGAGGGCCGTTAAATCAGCACTTAAAAAGACAAACTGCCATTTTTCTTTCTCCTGTTTCTCCGCCAACAATTGCATCACCTGGGCCTTCGTAAACTCCCGGCTGCTATTCTCCTGACCATCGGTAATAATCACAAACACGACTTGATCCGGCTTTTCCCCTGCGGGCATTGTGGCTAAACGATGGCCTAGGTCAATAATGCCCCGACCGATGGCATCGAGCAACGGCGTTGAAGCTCGCGGCACATAGGTTGCTTGGCTTAATGCTGTCACTTGGTCAATGGGGGCAAATTGATGAATCACCTCGTAGGGGTCTTGGCTATCAAACTGTACCAGGGTTAACGTTGCCCGGCTGGTTTCTTGCTGCTGACTGGCTAAAAATTGATTAAACCCACCAATCACGTCGTCCTGGATTGTTTCCATGGAACCGGTACGATCCAAAATGATTGAAATATGCGTGTACGTTTCCGGCATGATTCCTCCTGAGGGCGATCGCCTCTAATTCTCCCAATTCTAGCCAAAATTTCCCGGTTATCGGGGCAAAACCTTTTTCACCCTCAATGCGGCTCTCCTAGCATTGGCGCGATCGCGCAATTTGCCAACTGAGGAAAATCACCGGAATCATCCCCACCAATAAAATCGCCAAGGCCGGGGCCGCTGCTTCAATCAACCGCTCATCGGAGGCATACTGATAGACCCGCACCGCCAACGTGTCAAAGTTAAAGGGGCGAATCACTAACGTTGCCGGCAATTCCTTCATCACATCGACAAAAATCAGCATTGCTGCCGTCAGTAACCCACTTTGCAATAGGGGAACATGAACCTTTGCCAACGTCGAAAGGGGACTATGGCCCAGGCTGCGGGCCGCCTCATCGAGGTTGGGCTGAATTTTACCCAAGCTCGATTCCACCGTATGGAAGGAGACGGCGAGGAATCGCACCAAATAGGCAAAAATGAGGGCGGTGATTGTACCACTGAGGAGCAGGCCGGTGGAGATGTTAAAGTGCGATCGCATCCAACTATCAATGGCATTGTCCACCTGGCCCATGGGGATCAACGTCCCCACCGCAATCACCGACCCCGGCACGGCGTAACCCATGGCCGCCAACCGCACCGATACCGTCATCCCCCAACTTTGGCGCAACCGCTGCCCATAGGCCATCACAAGGGCTAAAACGACCCCCAACAGGGCGGTAATCGCCGACAGAATAAAGCTATGGGTGGAGAGTTGCCAAAAGGCGACATTGACGCTGCGCTCCCAATGGGCGATCGCCATTTGCATCAATAACCCTAAGGGTAAGAGACAACCCAACAGCACCGGCAACCCACAAAACAGGAAGGCCCCCGCCGCCCTTCCCCCTTTTAAAACGTAGGGCTGAAAGGGTTTAGCATGGCCGGCGGTTTGGTAATACTTCGCTTTGCGCCGTGACCACCGCTCCACCACAATCAACACCAAAATAAACAACAACAACACCGCTGCCAATTGAGCCGCCGCATCCCGTTCCCCCATCCCCAACCAGGTGCGATAGATCCCCGTTGTGAAGGTGCTGATCCCGAAAAATTCCACCGTCCCGAAATCGTTGAGGGTTTCCATCAGGGCCAGGGCTAGCCCCGCAGCAATGGAGGGACGGGCCAGGGGCAACGCCACCCGCCAGAAGCTCCGCCAGGGGTTACAGCCGAGGGAACGACTGGCTTCGAGGGTACAGGTGCATTGCTCTAAAAAGGCGACGCGGGCGAGGAGGTAAACGTAGGGATAGAGGACGAGGACAAAAAGGGCGATCGCCCCCCCCATGGAGCGCACGGGCGGAAACCAATAGTCCTGCATACTGCCCCAACCGAATTGCGTCCGCAGCCAAGTTTGGATCGGCCCGTAATATTCCAGCAGTTCTGTATAGACATAGGCGAGGAGATAGGAGGGGGCCGCCAAGGGGAGGAGCAGCAACCATTCTAAATTGCGACTACCGGGAAAACGGCACATGGTCACAAGCCAAGCGGTTCCTGTCCCCAGGATTAACACACCCATGCCCACCCCCACCATCAGGATCAGGGAGTGAGTGATATAATCCTGCAAAACTGTGGCAACAAGATGCTGCCAGATCTCGCCGGAGTCTTGGAAGATACGGCTCAGGACGGCGAGAACAGGGAGGGAGATGATCAGGGCGATCGCCCCCACGGTTAACGTCCAACTACTATTTAGCCCAGTGCGGGAAATGAGGTGAGCAATGAAATCCATTGCTCTATGGGTGGGTCGGGAAAAGGAAAAACTAGACAAGGGCGGCCTACGCTCCAGGGGCTTCCGATAACTTTAAGGCAAATTAATGCAAATGACTTGCAATAATTTCTTTAGAATCATACTATAAATCCTCTGTGCTGCATTGGCCCCGCTCTAAATTTCTTAACGGGATTGGCTCCTGCTCATCATCTTTGACTGCTCTATGGCTGCACCCACCCTGGCAATTTCCAAACTCACCAAACAGTTTGCCAATACCCTTCAACCGGCAGTGCGAGAGGTTTCCCTCGAACTGTACGACGGGGATATTTTGACGCTGTTGGGGCCTTCAGGTTGTGGCAAAACGACATTGCTGCGCTTGATTGCCGGGTTTGAAGATCCGGATGGGGGGGCGATTGCCATTAATGGCCAAACCGTCAGCGGTGGGGGGCAGAATATCCCCCCGGAGCAGCGGGGGGTGGGGATGGTGTTTCAGGATTATGCGCTGTTTCCCCATTTAACGGTGGCGGAAAATATCGCCTTTGGTTTACAAAGTGGCGGCAAACTGACGGCAACGACGAAGGAGCGCATTGGCCAAGTGTTGCACCTCGTTGGGTTGGAGGGCTTGGGCCGCCGTTACCCCTACCAACTCTCCGGCGGCCAACAGCAGCGGGTGGCCCTGGCCCGCGCCTTAGCCCCCCGGCCCGCCCTCGTTTTACTGGATGAACCCCTGAGCAATTTAGATGTGCAGGTGCGATCGCACCTCCGCCAAGAACTGCGCCACATCCTCAAAGCCGCAGGCACATCGGCGGTTTTCGTCACCCATGACCAAGAGGAAGCCCTCGCCATTTCCGATTGGGTGGGGGTGATGCAGGGGGGGCAATTGGAGCAGTTAGACCGCCCCGAAACGGTGTATTACGAGCCGCGATCGCGGTTTGTGGCGGAATTTGTCACCCAGGGCAATTTGATCCCCGCCCGACAGGAGGGAGATTTTTGGGTGACAGAATTGGGAGCCTTTAGCCTCGATAGCCCCTGGGATCGCCCCGATGCGGATTTAATGATTCGCCAAGAACAAATTCAACTGTTGCCTGATCCTGAAGGCTTAGGGGTGGTGAGCGATCGCCAATTCCTCGGTCGCGAACAAGCCTATCAAGTCCAACTCCCTAGCGGTACTACCCTCAAAGTCCGCACCATCACCCATCACCCCCTCGCGATCGGCACAAGGGTCGCGATCAAGATCGACCCCTTCGGTCTGCAACGCTTCCCCCCACCGGAAAAATAGTCCATTGTTTCAGACTGCGGCCTTGAGTCCGCCCCGGATCATTTAGTATATTAGTATGCTCGCAATCCAGGGAGGCGAATGATGGCACGGCGTAAATCAACGGTGAATTTTGTGGCAGTGAGTGATACCCAACAACCGGCGGATCAGCAGGAAGGGATTCTCGTCACGGTGGAGGGGCGGGGGGGAGATACGCCCCAAAATCGTGCCAAAGCCTTGGAATTAATTAATCAAATGTGGGAAGAGGGGGAAATTGCCGATGATCAGTTTCCCGATGGGGTGGCGTTGGCTAATTTGGTCTATGTGCCAGACAGTGACATTGAAGCCGATCCCGAACCGGAAACCCTCGCCCCCATTGTCCAAGGCGCACAGGAAATTATCCAGTTAACCCGCTTGCAAATTGAAGCCCAGGAAGCCGCCGAAGAAGCCGCCCCCTATATTCCGATTATTGAGGTGGTGCTCGATCGCAGTCGCCCCCTGAGTCCCGAAGAAAAAGAGTTAGCCAAAGAGCGGAAATATGGCAAAGTGATTGAGCGGATGGGGCTAGCCATTGCCACCCAGGAAGACTACCAAGCCCAATGTAGCGGCCATGGTCGGTTGATTTTGAATGCGATCGCCTGGCAACAGCAGCAATCCCAGCTCGCCCCTGATTCATCAAAGGATCACAAACTTTTAGAATAGACAAGAGATCCTCTTCTTGGGGTTGCCCTTCATGACCGCTCCCGATTACCGTCCCGTTCTCCAAAAATTTCCCCGCGTTCCCTTTGAACGGCGGTTCTATGCCTTTGCCCTCGATTTTTGTACCGTTTGGCTTGGTAGCAGTTTTGTGGGAACCGGCGCGGTACAAGGGTTTGTGTTCGTTTCCCTCTGGTTGGTGTTGCGGGTTGTGGTGGTGGATCGCAATGCCGGGCAAAGCTTGGGGATGTGGTGCATGGATATTAAGGTGATGGGGCTGCGGTTTCGCCGCGTGCCGGATGTCTACACTTTGGGCAAACGGGAGTTAACCCTGGGGATTGAGGCGGGTTTGGCGATGACCGGGTTAAACCTCTTTTTCCTCAACCCCTTTACCACCCTGTTGCTCATTTCCCCCGTCGTCATTGATTGCGCCCTCGCCTATACCGATGAGCAATTTAACCAAGCCATTCATGATCGCCTCTTCGATACGGTGATGATTCAAACCAAGCGGGGCTATTCCCTGGATGTGCGCATTGGCCGTTTAGTTGCACAAGTCCGGCAACGTATGCAAAAATAGTAAGCTGTGTCTTTATTCAGGATGGAGGGGCAACCTCACCACTATGGCAAGCAAGAAAGGCGTTAGAATCATCATCACTCTGGAATGTACCGAGTGCCGCACGAACCCGGATAAGCGCTCTCCCGGCGTTTCCCGCTATACGACGATGAAAAACCGCCGGAACACGACCGGCCGCATGGAAATCAAAAAATTCTGCACCCATTGCAATAAGCATACGGTGCATAAAGAAACCAAATAGCATTTTTTTCGCTTTTGATGGGGCGATCGCGCCCTTAAATTCCTTTGATTCTCTAACTGAACAATTTAAACCATGAGTTATTTTCGCAAACGCCTCTCTCCCATCAAACCCGGTGATCCCATCGACTACAAAGACACCGAACTGCTCCGTAAATTCGTCACCGAGCGCGGCAAAATCCTCCCCCGCCGGATCACGAACCTCACCGCCAAACAGCAACGGGATCTCACCACGGCGATCAAATATTCTCGCTATGTGGCCCTCCTGCCCTATGTCAACGCGGACTAAAGAACTAACACTTTCAACCATCGATCGCAAAATTTCTCTACATTAATTTTGCCTCGATGGTTGGGTGGGGTTTGCCCCGGAGGGTATCCCGTAGCCTATGATAGGTTAGGAAAAGATCATGGGGATAGGGCGAAGGGGTGGACAAAGGTACATTAATCGAATTTAGGAATCAAGGCGATCGCAAATTAGCGGTCGTTGATCGTCCTGAGGGCAAAAAAAACTGGATTGTCATTGATGAACGGGGGCAAGCCCATTCCCTCAAGCCCCAACGGGTTGAATACGAAATTGGTTCGGGATATCGCGCTACAGAAATCCCGACCTTTTGGGAAACGGTGCAAAGCTATGTAGACCCCGATAGTTTGGAGGTGGCTTGGGAATTGCTCATTGAAGCGGGGGAGTCGGTGACACCGGCTAGCTTGGCGCAACTGCTCTACGATGCCCAAGACCCGGCGATTTGTTATGCGGCCCATCTGCTCCTTGCTGATGACCGGATTTACTTCAAGAAAAAAGGCGATGTCTATGAGCCGCGCCCCGCGAGTCAGGTGGAAGAACTCAAGCATCAACTGACGATGGCCACCCAGCGGGAAACGGAGCGGGTCAATTTCTTGGCGCGGTTAACGGCGGCCTTGGGGGGAGAAAGGGTAAACTGGCCAGAAAGCGATCGCCCCCGGTTGGACGCTTTGGAAAAATTCGTTCTCTATCCGGAGCAGACCCACAAGGCTGCTCAGGAATTACTCAGCAGCCTCCAACTCCCCACCACCCCGGAAGGGGCCTTTGATCTATTGGTGCGGATTGGCTGGTGGTCTCCCCATGAAAACCTGTTCCTCCGGCGCAGTGCTTCCCCAATCCAGTTTCCTCAGAAGGTACTCGATGTGGCTCATTCCTGTTTACACGCTCTCCCCCCCGATGCCGATGGCGATCGCCGCCTTGATCTAACCCATCTCAAGGTTTACACCATTGACGATGAAAGCACGGAAGAAATCGACGACGGCCTGAGTATTGAACCCCTGCCCACGGGGGAAACGAAACTGTGGATTCACATTGCTGATCCCACCCGTTTTCTCGTTTTGGGGGAGGAGTTGGATTTAGAGGCCCGTCGCCGCAGTACGACGATGTACCTACCCACGGGAATGATCCCGATGTTCCCCAAGGAACTGGCCACTGGCCCGATGAGCTTGATCCAGGGGCAGCATTGCAACGCCTTGAGCTTTGGGGTGGTTTTGGATGAGTTGGGGTCGATCGCCGATTACAGTATCCATGCCAGTTGGATCAAACCCACCTACCGCCTCACCTATATGGATGTGGATGAGATGCTGGAGTTGGAAATCCAAGCCGAGCCGGAGATTATCGCCCTCAACCAGGCAGCGCAACTGCGGCGGGCTTGGCGTAAATCCCAAGGCTCCATTGAGATCCGGATGCCAGAATCCTCGATTAAGGTGAAGAACGAGGAGGAGATTAGTATTGAGGTGCTTTATGAGGCGCGATCGCGCCAACTGGTGGCGGAAATGATGATCCTCGCCAGCGAAGTCGCGGGCCGGTTTGCCCAAGCGAATCATATCCCCGTCCCCTTCCGGGGTCAACCTCAGCCGGAACTGCCCTCGGAAGAAGAATTGATGCAGTTACCAGCGGGGCCGGTGCGGTTCTGTGCCATGCGCCGCTGTATGCCCCGCAGTGAAATGGGTGTGACCCCTGCCCCCCATGCCGGTTTAGGGCTGCCGGTGTACACCCAAGCCACTTCCCCGATCCGCCGCTATACCGATCTGCTCACCCATTTTCAGATCAAGGCCTTTTTACGGGGAGAAACGCCCCCCTTAGCAGCGGATCAATTGCAGGAAATTCTCTACACTGTTACCGCTTCGGCTCAGGAGGCGATCTTGGTGGAGCGGCAAACGAACCGCTATTGGACGCTGGAATATTTGCGCCGCCATGCGGATACGGTGTGGGAGGTGCAGATGTTGCGCTGGCTGCGGGAAGATGAGCAGTTGGGGTTAATTTTGCTGGAGGATTTGGGTTTGGAATTGCCCCATCGGTTTAACCGCTCCATTGCTTTAGGCGATCGCTTTGGTGTCCAGGTGAGTGCCGCTGACCCCCGCCATGATGTGATCCGTTTCCGGGAAATGGTGGCCTCTGAGGTGACGGCGGCGGCCAGTTAAAACCATGGATGGCGATCGCCCCGCAACGCTTCAAGCCCATCAAATTGTCTGTCTCGAAGCCGAACAGACCCGTCTCTATGCAGAAGTGATTCAGGTGATGCCCCAGCGGCAAACCTGTTGGGTGCGGCCGACGTTATTGGTGATGGGAGCCGCAGTTTACACCCTTGACGGTTGTCCAGATATCGTCTGGCCCAGTGCAGGTTTTCGCCCCGCTTTGGATACAGAGGTGATCCCCCTGTTGGGGGCGACGGAAACCTCCCCCCAAGGCTGTCAACACCTCCGCCAATTCCTCCACCGTTTGGCCTAATCCGCCCCCCCGATTAATCATCCATCTGCCAAGGTTCGAGCAAATTATTTTCATCAAGAATCCGTTTCGGCCGCAGGATCAACACCACCTGCCCCAAAATATCGACATCAGGAGCGCTGCTAAACCAGTTGAGTTCGACTTCTTTTTCCTGAGCCGTTAACCAATAGGCTTGATTGTGCCAGTCTTGACTGGCCCGATCTACTACCACCACCACCTGCTCTAGGGGGCCATCGGGGGGGTTGGGCAGATCGCTGTTACGACAGAGGATGGCGATGGGGTCTTCGGCTTTGAGCACCGCTTGCCAGCCGGGGATGGGGACATATTGGGTTTGGGTGGTGACGGTGGCAATGCGAAAGGGTTCAATTTCGGTGATGGGGGCGATCGCATCCACTTGGCTCACCGTTAGGGGAAACGTCCCCACAACGGGGATTAACCGGGGCAATTCATCCTCCTGCTCTAAACGGTAGAGGGGCAGTAACGGCGGGCGATCAAGGGGCGTGACGCTGAAATCACTGAGGAGGGATTCAATTTGACGGCGAGCACCCTCGGAATGGGCAAATTTCAAGCCTTGGGCAATGAGGCGCGATCGCGCCTGTAAATCCTTTTTCGCCTTGGCCCAGCGCCACACTTGATAGGCCATGGCATCCCCCGGATGGTTCGTGAACTCCGCCGGAGCAGCACCAGCTTTCTTAAACTCTTTCATTGCCTGAGTCACCTGTCGCGTTTCCTCGGCATCGAGGCGTTTATCCATCGCCAAGGCCGCCGCCGCTAACCGTTGGCTATGGTTCAACACCCGCAATTCATAGAGCACATCACTGCGGGGCCCCCGGCAATAATCTAAGAGTTCCGCCGCTGCTCCTTCCGCCACCAGACTTTCAAACACTTGGGACGCGACAATCGTTAAGTTTTGATAGGCCGGTTCAATGCCGGTTTCGCTAAAAATATCCTGGGGACTATAACCCGCCTTTTGGAGTTGTTGACACCCTTTTCCCCAATCGACCCAACTGCCTTCTTTGCGGCGCAGTTGCTGCAATGTGGCTTGGGCAAGCTCATCATCAAGAGGATTAGAGGGAGAAAAAGACATGAGGCAATCTCAGGTTAAAACGAACGCCAACAAGTGATGATAGCGCGATTAGGTTAAAGATGGCTGTCATCCTTGTATTTGACCTGTTGCGGGCCTTGATCTTGCAGAAATTCTGAGGTAGCGGGTTTAAGACGATAGTCCAGCCAAAAGATGCTGCTACTCACCATGGCGATGCCGCCAATTAAACAGAGGCCTAATAACCGGACTTGCGATCGCAATTGCTGAACTTGGGGGTGCTGGATGATCATGCTGGGGGGTAGGCGTTTGATCTCAGCGTTGGTGACTGTGTAGGCGGTGATTTCTAGGGTTTGGGGTTCTGGTGCGGGTTTAAAGCGAACGAGGGAATGAAGCCAACGGGTGATGAGTTTAGCCCCATGATGGTTAAACCAGAGAATCCCAGCACGACGGAATAGAGGTTGGGAGAGGCGGGCGATGTGATAAAGGGGGGGATGGAGCGATCGCCATTGCACATGATGGTGCATCAGATTTGCCGTACCCATTTCATAGAGGCGATCCAGAATGAAGCGGACTGTGACTTCTTCCCGCTCGATTAAGTGCTGCAAAATCAACGTGAGTTCTTGCACTTTAATCTGTTCTTGATTTTCTAATTCTGGAGGTTTTGCACCGTTCACAATGGTTTCCTATATTAATAAAATGATTACAAAAATTAATATGATTTAAAAAAATTTAACGTTTGACTTTGCGTTGGGATTCATGCTGCGATTTCCTGGCGGGGCGGGGGGTTTGTTGCCGTTGCCAGCGTTTATAGCGGGAACCTGTCCAATCGGCGATCGCATGACTCATGGCCCCCAATTCTAGCCCAATAAATAAAGCGATCAAGCCAATGCGATGATTCCCCAACCAACTGCCCAGGGCGATCGCCCGCTCCCCCCAATCCCAATGGAGATTAAAAAAAGCTTGCCCTAGGAGGATCAGCAGGCAAATTCCTAAACCGATCATGCCCAACAAATAACACAATCTCAAGATTGTGCCTAATAAAAAGCCATGGGAAAAGCGGGAGCGGTGGCGCATACTGCGTTGATAGGGAATCCACAGTCCCCGCAACCAGCCCCACCGCTTAAATTGCACTGAATAGATATCTAAATCCGGCCCAAACATCAAGCCGCTGAACAAATAGCCCCCCGCAACCAGGAGCGTCACCGTGGCGTTACGGGTGGAGAGGGTGGTTAACCCGACAATGACCGGCAGGCTCCAAAGGGTGATGCGATCGTGGGTGCGGCCAGAGGGCATGATTTGGCTTTTGACGAAATTTGTGTTATGATGATCCATCGTACCGGACGGTTAGCTCAGTTGGTAGAGCTCCTGCCTTACAAGCAGGCTGTCACTGGTTCGAGTCCAGTACCGTCCATGCTCGAAAACCCCCTCAACCCTTCCCCATGGAGGTTGGTTTGATGATCTATACCCTCGATGTGAGTGCGATCGCCACCCTCACCCCGGAGCAGTTCGAGGCCTTGTGTGCAGATAATCCCGATCTCAAGTTGGAACGCAGTGCCACAGGAAAACTGATCATCATGCCACCCACAGGGGGAGAAACCGGGAAAAATAACGCCCTTTTAACCGCCCGTTTTGTGATTTGGAATGAATCTGGGGATTGGGGTGTGGTGTTTGATTCCTCGACTTGTTTTCAACTGCCGGGGGGCGGTTATCGTTCCCCCGATATTGCCTGGATTGCCCAATCTCGTTGGCAAGCCCTCACCCCTGACCAACGACGGCGATTTCCCCCCCTCTGCCCTGATTTTGTCCTCGAACTCCTCTCTCCCAGTGACAACCTGGCAGCATTGCAGGCCAAACTTCAAAAATATATCGACAATGGCAGCCAATTGGGTTGGCTGATTGATCGCCAGGATCGCCAAGTCTACATTTATCGCCCTGGTCAGCCGGTGGAATGCCAGGGCGAAATTACCCAGATCAGCGGCGATCCTGAACTCCCCGGCTTTATCCTCAACCTCGCCCCCATTTGGTAAAGGCTCCTTGGGGCAATCCGCCACCGCCACAGATCTGCGATACTGGGAAACGCCCGTTTCATCTGATTGCCCTTTATGAACCTGCGCCATACCCTGCTCAAAAACCGTGGCTTTTGGCTTGTGGGCCTGTTTGGCCTGGTGTTAGACCAAGCTACTAAGTATTGGGTGATGGCCCGTTTTAGCTTCATTGGTGAAACCATCCCCCTTTGGCCCAATATCTTTCACTTCACCTACGTCACCAATACCGGCGCAGCCTTTAGCCTCTTTGCCGGGGGCGCGGATTGGTTGCGGTGGCTCTCGTTATTCGTCAGTTTGGGGCTAATGGCCTATGTGCTGTGGACTCCCAAAATGGCTAAGTTGGAGCAAATCGGCTATGGGTGCATCCTCTCCGGAGCCTTAGGGAATGGCATCTGTCGGTTCCTCTATGGCCATGTGGTGGATTTTTTGGATTTTCGCGGTATTAATTTCCCTGTGTTTAACCTAGCCGACATTTTCATTAATATCGGCATTTTTTGCCTGCTGGGTTTGGAAATTTCCCGCAGTTTTTCCCGCCCGGCCCGTTAATCAGGTTGGCCTGAACTTTCCCCCGATCCCCCGTCAAAACCGCACATTGTTCCATCGTGAGTATTATGAAAAATTTGCCCGTGGGTTTTGGTTTAGCCCTGCTTGCCATGTTTGCTAGTTCGGGAGCGCGGGCTGCTGTGGTGGGGGGTCAATGCCGCGATGCGGATGTGCGGGGGGCGATCGCCCAAGCGGCCCCCAATACGACCATCCAGTTCAATTGTCCCGCTAACCATCGCCTTCAACTCCGGCAACCCATTGTGATTGCTCAAAACCTGACGCTGATCACCGCTTCAAACCTGATCCTTGATGGGAGCAATCAAACCCGCATCATTGAAGTGGGGGAACGGGTGAATGCCACCTTGGAGGGGTTCACGTTGATCAATGGCCGCACCCAAACCCAAGGTTTAGCCGGAGCCGGGGGAGCCATTCGCACCGGCACGGGTAGCAATCTCACGGTACGCCGCAGCGAGTTTCGCCAAAATTATGCCCATGGGGATGGGGGCGGCGCGATTTTTAGCGGCTATCGCAGTCGGCTGCGGGTGGAGGGGAGCCGGTTTGTGCAAAATCAGGCGGTGGCTAATAGTGAGGGGGGTAAAGGGGAACGGGGCGGGGGGGCGATCGCCGTCGCCAGTGAAAGCCAAACGGTGATCCTCAACAGTCATTTTGAAGCCAATCAGGGGATCAATGGCGGCGCAATTAACACTGTCCTCGGTTCCCTGCGGGTTGAGGGTTCAACGTTTATCAATAACGACAGCAGCAGGGGTGGACAATTTGCCAGCCCCTTTGGTTACGATTTGGGCTATGGGGGGGCGATCTATACCGATGGCGCATCGGCAACCCCCGATGCTAGCACGAGGGGCAAGATTGCCATTTTAAACAGCCGGTTTGTGGGGAATCGCGGCGCGGGTCAAGGTGGGGGCCTGTTTCTCTTTGCCTATCGGGGGGATGAAATCGAAGTCAAAGATACGACGATTCTTCAGAATCGCGTTGTGGCCAGTCGCGATCGCAGTGCCTTGGGTGGGGGCATTCGCCATGGCGGGGGCGCGGCGTTGCGCTTAATCAATGTCGTCTTGGCTGAAAATCAGGCTCAACAACAGGGGGGCGGCCTCTGGAGTGGGGAAGAGTCGGCGATCGCCATGGATCGCGTCACATTTTGGGGCAATCAAGCCATTGCCCCCGATCGCTCCGTCAGTTTAGGCGGGGCGATGCTCCTCGCGGGCGCGGCTCAGGTGGAGATTAAACGCACAACTTTGGCACACAATCAAGCCGGTTTCCAAGGGGGCGGCGTTTGGGGTGGCAGTGGCAACACCCGATTAGAGCAGGTGATTGCGGCCCACAATCGCGGCGGGGCCAATTCCAACGGCTACAACGTCCATCACCACACGGGAACCACGTTCAACGGTGGCCCGGTGGTGCAATCCCCGGAACCCAACCCCAATGATACCCGCCTCACCCCCAATACAATTTTACTGGATCCCCAGTTAATGCCATGGCAAGACAACGGCAAAGCCAGCCCAACCCATCCCTGCGCTCGCAGTGGAGAGGCGACTGGCTCCGGGGGGCGTTGCCGCTAAGGGGGAATTACATTTTTTTATCGCGACCCTGACGACGGCGATCGCGCCATTCAATCGTGGAAAGATAAAGCACGCCGCCACTCACCGCAATCAGGAGGGCAATGGCGGCGACAAACAGGAGGTCAAGCAGTGAAATGTTGTAAAACAGTTCAGAATCCATTGCGGGCCCACACCACCATTGCGATCGACCAAGTAAACAAAGCAAGAACCCCAACCCAACCCAATGTCAAAATATCCATAATGCCGTGCTGATGCCTTTGGCTAAAACAACGCTCTTTATTATGCCATCAAAGCCGATCCCAGTGGAGAAGACCGTGGGGGCGAAAATTTGGGGGCGAAAGATTTTTGTGCCTCCGGCAGGCTTACGCCAACGCCCCTACTGGGGCAGCGTCGTAATCACCCCCGTTGCTTGACCCCCATCAAGGGCAACAAAGTGAACCAAGGGCAATTCGCTATTGACGCTGTAAATTCCTGTACCTGGCACAATCTCCATGGGGGCAAAGTAGCGGTTATTTTGACGCATCCGCTCTAAAACGTCGGATTTCGCGGTGCTTAAGGGTTGGGCAATTTTTCCCCTCGGTTGGAGCCGGGCGGGATCGCTGGCCAAGGTGGGGGGGAGGCTGGCTAATACCGCTCCATCTACTTCAAAATCCGCCATAGCGCGATCGCGGTACAACTGAGCAAAGAACTGTTCAAACTCCCGCTCTTCCGGTGTGAGGTTCTCCACCTCCTGCAAACGGGCCAAGGTGGTTTGATCTAAGGGTTCCGAAAGGAGCATCATCACCGTTTTTTGCTCCAAGGTGAGCAGATGGAGATAACGGGGGGTGACATTGGCGATCGCCACCTGATAAACCTTTAACCCCTCCCCCTCATGGGCCACCGTCAGCGTAAAGTCCCGTTCTGGCCCCTGCTCTTGGTAAAAAGCCGCCACGGTAGGCAGGGCATCGGGGGTATTTTGAGCCGCATCCTGTAAAACTGGATTGAACAAACTTTCCGAACCCCGTTGGGCGTTGGGATAGGCGGGGAAATTGGCAAAGGGATCGCCCGTAGGGTTAGGGGGTGTCGGATTTCCCGGCGGATTCGTCGGGTTGCCAGGGGGATCGGTTGGGTTTACAGGGGGATCGCCCGCTGGAGGTGTAGGTTGGGGATTCGGAGCAGGATTTGTCGGCGCTGAGGGGCGATCCTCCGAGGGCGTAGGCTCCGGCTTCGGTCGGGGGGCGGGTTGTGTCACCTGCCGTTGAGGAGCAGGTCGCTGCTGCTGGCGTTGGGTGATGGGGGGCGAGGGCTGCGGCCAGGGGGTTTCCGGTTTGGGCAACTCCGCCGCTGGGGCCTCCGTGATGGGGGCATCGGCTAAGGGCAACGTCGTGACTTTAATCCGATCTTCTGGGGGCATTTCCTCAGTTTTGGGCAGGGAAGATTCTACCAACGGCAACCAGAGTAAGAACCCATGGAGGCCCATCGAAACCGCCACTAACGCCAAAGGACGTACCCACAATCGGGGATCTCGTAAAACTGCTTTGTTCATCACACCAATCCTCACCACACTCAACTTTAAGACGCGATCGCGCTCTCAACGGTTTCCCGTTTCCTACTATTATGATTCTGGCTTGAGCAACTTAGGGGTTAACGGTATGCAGTTATTAAATCGGGTGCGGTTGGGGGCAGGGGTGGCGATCGCCAAAACCATCACCGCCATCGTCAAGGGCCTCAACCTCGGAGCCGCCAGCGTTTTACCCGGCTTAATCGCCCAACGCATCCATCCCCGCGTTTTGCCCCTGTTGTTTGAACAGGTAAAATCCGGCGTTGTCCTCGTGGTGGGAACCAACGGCAAAACCACCACCTCATTGCTACTGCGCACCATTCTCGAAAACGCCGGTAAGCGCGTCACCCACAACGCCACCGGAGCCAACTTAATCAACGGTTTGATCACCGCCCTTTTAGCAGATACCAATTTGATCGGCACATTAGATCGAGATTACGCCATTTTAGAAGTAGATGAAAATATTCTTCCTTTGGTATTAAAAGATTGTCGCCCCCAATATATTTTGGTGTTGAATTTATTCCGAGATCAGTTAGATCGCTATGGAGAAGTAGACAGTATTAGCCGCCGTTGGCAGGGGGCGATCGCCCCCCTCCCTGGCGATACTACCATTGTCATTAATGGCGATGATCCCACACTGAACTTTTTAGGAAAAAACCTGCCCCAAACGGTGCGATTTTTTGGCTTAACTGAGCCGGATTTATACCTCAAAGAAATTCCCCACGCCGTAGACTCCATCTATTGCCCCCAATGCGGTGCATCCCTCGATTATGCTGGGGTTTATCTCTCCCATTTAGGCGATTATACCTGTCCCAGTTGTGATTTTAAAAAGAGTGATCTCAATATTGATAGCCGGGAATGGGGGCAAATCTTAATCGGCATTTACAATAAATACAATACCCTTGCCGCTGCATTAATGGCCCAATCCATGGGCATTAACCGTGATGAAATTAATCAAACAATTCGCACCTTTAAGGCGGCGTTTGGTCGAGCCGAAGAATTAACCATTGAAGGTAAACATATTCGGATCTTGCTCTCTAAAAATCCTGTGGGTTTAAACGAATCGATCCGGGCGGTGAATGATTTAAAACTGCAAGGAAAATCCTCAGTTGCCCTACTGATCCTCAATGATCGCACCCCCGATGGAACCGATGTTTCTTGGATTTGGGATGTGGATACGGAACCCCTCACCGCATCGGGGGGAACGATTATCGTCAGTGGCGATCGCACCTATGACATGGCCCTCCGCATCCAATATAGCCAAGACCAAGCCCCAGATCAAGCGAATCCTTGTAAGGTGATCATTGAGCCAAATTTAGAGGCGGCGGTGCAGGGGGCGATCGCGGCTACTCCCGCCGATGAAACCCTCCACATTATCCCCACCTATTCCGCCATGTTGGAGGTGCGCAAGTTATTAACGGGCCGGGAGATTCTTTGATGGCCCTAGGGTTAGCTCCATGGTCACGGTTTAAAAAATGCCCCCCCAACCCAGAAACCGGGCTGCATTTATTCTTTCATTGCCTCCCCAAACCCTCCCAAAAACCCGGTTTCTTGGTATCTAACGCACCTCATAACCAAATAAATTGGGATCGACTCCCTTTAAATCTAAATCTCCTAACCCATATTCAGCCCAACGCAGATCCACCTGAGCCGCCATGGCCGGATCTGATTCCAATACTTCCCCCCAATCGTGATCCGTTTCTGGTGGGATTTTCGTCGTCGCATCAATGCCCATCCGCCCCCCTAAACCGATTTTTTCACTGGCAAAATCAAGACTATCAAAAGGCGTATCCGGCAAGATAAATACATCCCGCACCGGATCAACCTTAGAACTAATCGCCCACACCACCTGACGCGGATCACGGATATTAATATCCTGATCCACCACCACCACAAACTTTGTATAGGTGAACTGCGGTAAAGCTGACCAAAACGCCAGGGCTGCCCGTCGTGCTTGCCCCGGATAAGCCTTATCAATGGCAATGATCGCCATTTTGTAACTGAGTGCCTCCATGGGTAGGAGGAAATCGGTGATTTCTGAAACCTGTTGGCGGAGGATGGGGGTATAGATGCGATTGAGGGCGATCGCCATCATCGCTTCTTCCTTGGGGGGACGGCCGCTAAACGTCGTGAGGTAAACGGGATCACGGCGATGGGTCATACAGTGGAAACGGATCAAGGGGGAATCCTCCACACCACCGTAATAGCCCATGTGATCCCCAAAGGGGCCATCGGGTAACTCCTCACCAGGGGTAATCGTCCCCTCTAACACAAACTCTGCATCCGCCGGTACTTCCAGATCAACGGTTTTACATTTCGCCAACTTAACCCCACTGTCCCCGTATAACCCCGCAAACAACCATTCAGAAAGATCCACCGGGATTGGTGTTGCCGCCGCCATGATAATTAACGGGTCAACACCGAGGGCGATCGCCACCTCTAACTTTTTTCCCGCCTCCGCTGCTTTGCGCAAATGCCGCGCTCCCCCCCGCACCGAGAGCCAATGCACCGTCATCGTGGTGGGGGATTGCAACTGTAAACGATAAACCCCCACATTGGGCGTTCCCGTCTCCACATCCTTCGTAATCACTAAACCCAATGTGATAATCTTCCCCGCATCCCCTGGATAGGGCCGGATCAAGGGCAATGTATTTAGGTCGAGATTTTCCCCCTCAATCACCACCTGCTGACAGGCCGGGAAAAAATCCCGCCCCGGTTTGGCCTTAACCACATCAAAGAGCAACTTACCAAAATCAATGGCCTGACTAATTTTCTTCGGCGGTTTGGGCTGTTGTAGCATCCCCAACTTCCGCCCCAAATCTTCCAAATCGGCTAAATTCTCCCGATTCATCGCCCAACAAATCCGCTCCACCGTCCCCATTAAGTTAACAGCAACGGGAAACTTTGCCCCCTTGACGTTTTCAAACAACAGCCCCGGCCCCCCCGCCGCCAGCATCCGGTTGGCAATTTCGGCAATTTCCAAATCCGGATCAACTTCTGCTGTAATCCGGCGCAGTTGTCCCCGCGTTTCCAGTTGTTCAATAAATCCCCGTAAATCTCTGGCCATGGGTTTTGGTGAATCGTGATTATCGTTAGTGTTTAGTATAGCCCTCACCCTAAATCCCTCTCCCAGGCAGGGAGAGGGACTTTGAATCTGGCTCCCCTTCTCCCATTTTTGGGAGAAGGGGCTGGGGGATGAGGGCAATGACTTTACGAAGCCGGATAAGCCACCGCCGCCAAATCCACTAAGCCATTGAGTAATGTTACTGCGGCCCCTACGCCTCCCTTGCGGCCACTGACGCGAATATTGGCAATCATTGAATCCTGAAGCCGTTCTTTGGCCACATCCACATCTACAAACCCGGCGGCCGCTGCAATCACGAGGGCGGGCTGAATTTCTTCCGCTTCAATCAGTTCGATCAAGACATTTAACGCCGTAATCGATTGGCCAATCACAAAAATGCCTTCTGGGTATTGATTGGCTAAGGCGGCGATGCCTTGGGCGATGGGACTGCGGGGGTCTTGGTTTTGGGGAGGAACAGCGGCAGCACAGAGCACGGGATTAAAAAACCGCGCCTGGACAGCGGGGAGAATCCCCGTCATCACCATCGGCACATCAACGATGATCGCGGTTCGGGCCGCCAAGGCCGCAGCCCCCGCTAGCATTGCCCCTTCGGCAAAGCCCAGCACCGCCCCATAGTCAAAGTCTCCCGTTGCATAGATGACACGCCGCACCAATTCGTATTCAGCGGGGTGGAAGCGGTGGGGGCCAAGCTCGCGATCAACGATCGCCAACCCCTGGACATCGGTAATAGACCATTCCATAGTTTGGCTCTGGGCAGAAAAAAATCTCCCTCCATTTTAGAAGCCTTCGGGGAAGAAAAGAGAATAGAGAAGAGAGGATAGAGGAAAATCCCCACTTCCGGCTCACTCCTCACTCCTCACTCCTCACTCCTCACTCCTCACTCCTCACTCCTCACTCCTCACTCCTCACTCCTCACTCCTCACTCCTCACTCCTCAC